>JBBPYT010000177.1:0-16120 GCA_038199665.1 Hyphomicrobiales bacterium | reverse complement strand
GGCTTTCGAAAGCCGGCGGCGATGCGGCCAAGGCGGGCGAAGCCGGCCTGGCGTTCTTTGCGGAACTGAACAAGAACGGCAATTTCGTCCCGACTATCGGCAAGGTGGCTTCTCTTGCCCAAGGCGCGACTCCGGTCGTCATTCGGTGGGACTACAATGCGCTCGCCGATCGCGACACACTGAAGGGCAACCCGGCTGTCGATGTCGTCGTGCCGAAGAGTGGTGTCGTGGCCGGCGTCTACGTGCAGGCCATCAGCGCTTATGCGCCGCATCCCAACGCCGCCAAGCTGTGGATGGAATATATCTATTCCGACGAAGGGCAGGGTGGCTATCTCAAGGGCTACTGTCACCCGATCCGCTTCGAGGATCTCGTGAAGAACAACAAGATTCAGGCCGAAGTGATGAGCAAGCTCCCGCCCGCGGAGGCCTATGCCCATGCCGCGTTCCCGACCCTGGCCGAACAGAAGGCCGCCAACGAGGTGATCACGAAACAATGGGACAAGGTGGTCGGCGCCAACGTCAAGTAGGCCGGCTCCCGACCGCAGCATAGCGCTGGTGTTCCGCCCTCGGGCGGCGCACCCTTCGGGGCTCGGCTTGCGGAGTCTCGACGCTTGCTGACATGTTGTCCGCCGCCTCCACAAGGACGTCATCGAAACGGGGCATCATGGAGCAGCCGCTCGAAGCATTGGCAGGCGTTTCGGTGGCTGCCCCGCGCCGCGTCCCGATCTCGTGGGCGTGGCTCGGCGTAGTGCCGTTCTTCGCCTTCGCGCTGCTGTTTCTGCTCCTCCCCACGGCATACCTGGTGATCGGCGCCTTTCAGGATGCGGACGGCCATTGGACGCTGGCGAACCTGGCCGACCTTTGGGAGCCCAACATTGTCAGCGCCTATTGGATCAGCCTCGAAGTCAGCGCGGCATCGGCGCTCGGGGGCGCGACTCTGGGCTTCATGCTTGCCTGGGCGGTGGTGCTCGGCGGATTGCCGCGCTGGCTTCGGCCGGCGCTCATGACCTTCAGCGGCGTCGCCTCGAACTTCGCCGGCATTCCCCTGGCATTTGCCTTCCTGGCCACGCTTGGCCGGGCCGGGCTGGTGACGACGCTGCTGCAGTCCGTGTTCGGCTTCAACCTGTACCGGGCGGGGTTCAACATCCTCAGCTTCTGGGGTTTGACCCTCACCTATCTGTATTTCCAGATCCCATTGATGGTGCTGATCCTCACGCCGGCGCTCGACGGCCTGAAGCGGGAATGGCGCGAGGCCGCAACCATCCTCGGGGCCGGCCCTTGGGGCTACTGGCGGCAGATCGTCATCCCGATCATTTGGCCAAGTTTGCTCGGCACGACGCTGCTCCTCTTCGCCAACGCGTTCGGCGCGGTCGCCACAGCTTACGGGCTGACCGGCAGCACGCTGAACCTCGTCACCATCCTGCTCTACGCTCAGGTCCGCGGCGATGTGCTGCACAACCCCCACCTCGGCTACGCCCTGGCCCTGGGCATGGTGGTGATCACGGCCGTGTCGAACGCCGCCTATATCATCCTGAGAACCCGATCCGAGCGGTGGCTGCGATGAAGCGCAATCGGCTCGGCCCCTGGCTCGCCTTGGCGCTTGGCGCCGCCTATTTCCTGGTTCCACTCATCGCCACGCTGGAATTTTCGCTGCGCATCCGGCGGGGCACTTACAGCCTCGACGCCTATGCCAACGTGCTGTCCGACCCGAGCTTCCAGCAGACCTTTCTGTTTTCGACGGTCGCCGCGGTCGCCACCATCGTGGCCGGCACCGTTCTGGTCGTGCCGACGGCCTATTGGATCAGGCTGCGGCTGCCGCGAATGCGGCCTTATGTCGAGTTCATCACGCTTCTGCCGCTCGTCATTCCGGCCATCGTGCTCGTTTTCGGCTACCTGAAGCTTTACAACAGTTCGTCGATCCTGCCGATGACGGGGGCCGCCTGGACCACCAACATTCTGCTGGTTTGCGGCTATGTCACGTTGGCGCTGCCCTACATGTACCGCGCGGTCGATACCGGATTGCGAGCCATCGACGTGCGGAGCCTGACCGAGGCGGCCGAATGCCTGGGGGCCGGACGCGTTACGATCATGACGCAGGTCATCTTCCCCAACGTGCGCGTGGCCGTGATGAGCGGCGCCTTCTTGACCTTTGCCATCGTGATCGGCGAGTTCACCTTCGCCAGCCTGCTCGACCGGCCGGCCTTCGGGCCCTACCTGCAGCTGGTCGGCGCCAACCGGGCCTACGAGCCTTCGGCGCTCGCCATCATCGCTTTCGTCGTCACCTGGGCCTGCATGGGACTGATCCAGGTTTTTGCGCGGGACCCGCGCAGCGCCTCGCTTCCCACCCCCTGAGCACCATGGCCTTTCTCGCGATCGAAAACCTTCGGAAGTCATTCGGCGAGCATCAGGTGGTGCAGCGCTTCGACCTCTCCGTCGAGCGGGGCGAGTTCATTTCGTTCCTGGGCCCGAGCGGCTGCGGGAAAACCACGACGTTGCGGATGATCGCCGGCTTCGAGACCGCCACGGCCGGCACGGTCCATATCGACGGCCGCGATGTGACCCACCTGCAACCCAACCAGCGCAATGTCGGGATGGTGTTTCAGTCCTACGCGCTGTTTCCCAACATGACAGCGGCGCAGAACGTCGCGTTCGGCCTCAAGGTTGCCAGAAAGTCGGCCGACGACATCAAGGCGCGGGTCGCAGATATGCTGCGGCTGGTCAAGCTGCCCCAATTGGCCGACCGCTACCCTTACCAGATGTCGGGCGGGCAGCAGCAGCGCATCGCCTTGGCGCGTGCGCTTGCCACCAGCCCGCAGCTTCTGCTCCTCGACGAGCCCTTGTCGGCCCTCGACGCCAAGGTCCGTGTCGCGCTGCGAGAGGAGCTCAAAGGCCTGCAGCGGGATCTCGGCATCACCACGATCTACGTCACCCACGACCAGGAGGAAGCCTTGTCGATGTCCGACCGGGTCGTGGTCATGAGTGACGGCCGCATCGAACAGCTCGGCACGCCTTTCGACATCTACAACCAGCCGCGGACGCGGTTCGTTGCCTCGTTCGTCGGAACCTTGAACATCGTAAAGGCGCAGGTGATCGATGCCGGACAGGGAGCGATCCGTATCGAGGGTCAGGACGTGAAGGCGGCGCGCCAGCTTTCGGAAAAGAATGGCGAGACCTGTTCCATCGCGCTCCGGCCCGAGGCCGTGTCTTTGCAGGACCCCGGCAACGGCTGCAACCGAGTCAAGGGGACGATCGAGGAGGTTTCCTTCCTGGGAGCCATCGTCCGGATCAAGGTCGGACTGGGCGATACCCGCATCATGCTCGACCGGTTCAACAACCCGGGCAGCCCGCCGCCCGTACGGGGCGAAGCCGTGACGCTGCATTTCGCGCCCGAAGACGTGCTACCGCTCGAGCCCGCACCGCCTCTGTGAAATCGGGGCGACGGGCTCATTCGACCCCTTCGCTCGACCGACAAGTCCGTTGGCGGGCCGGCTTCGCGGGCCGTTACGATCGGGCGACCTTGACCGCAAGATCATCGCTCAAGGTGCGGTTGAAAGCGATCCTCAATGAATTGTGCTTGTCGAGATGCCGGCGCAGCTCGGACGTCGACCATTCGATGTAGCGGGTGCCGGGGGCGGCCGCCACGGAGGCAGAAGCCGCCCCCCACGCAAGAACGAGACCTCGCCGATGAAGGTCGGGAGCTCGATCATGATCGGGCGGCCCGCTTTGATGATCTCGACGGCTCCCTCATAGACATAGAAGAGGTACCTTGGCACGTCCCCTTCCGTCGTGATCAGCCTTGTCTCCTCGGCCTTCCGCCACCGGCCGATTCGGATCAGTTTTCGAAACTGACCCGGACTGAGGCTCAGAAACGCGCCGAAGATCTCCTTCTCTTCTTCAGTGAGGCCGAAGGTCGTCCTGTCCAGGACGATTTCGACAAGCACGTAGAGATTGATGAAGAAAAAGAGCCCGTTCCAGATCATGTAGGGCCACGCAGGCTCGGCTGATCCAAAGTAATTGTCGGCGATATAGAGGACGAAGCTGATCAGAAGAGCGATGCGGAGTTGAAGCTGGCCTCGCATTGCAAGGGCAACAACTGACACGAGCGCGCCGAGATGAAACATCGGGTGGAGTTCGGCAATGGTCCCCATGGTCGTCCCAAACGAGCGGCGGCCTCTTGTCGAAACCGAAAATGGCCTTGGCCGATCCAGCACCATAACCCGCGCCAGGCGCGGCGTTCAGCAACTCAGGCGACGCCGTTCGCCTTGAACCGCGCGAGCGCGCGAGCCCATGCATCCTTGGCGGCCTCCGGACCGGCCCCCTCGACGCATTACCTTGGGGCTTGTTTGTTCCCTTGTCGTTAAGGTTAATCGAAGCAGCCGCCAGATGGGCGAGCGCATCGTTCGAGGCCATCATGGTTCTCTTCTCCGCGACCCGAGCGACGTTGGCGCATGCTACTCATCCGAGATGGACGGGTTCGTTCAACTTTGTTCACGGTTGCCGGAGGTTAGGGATGATGCGGCTGGTGCTGCTCGGAGTCGCGGCGATGCTGCTTTCGGGCTGCCTTCCCGTTGGTCAGGACCACCTCGCCGGAGCGGCTCGCACCTGCATGGTCGAGAACGCGCGCTTTGTCGACGCCTGGGCGTGCATCAGGGCGCGATACGCATCCGGCCGGGTTGTCGGCGCCAACCCCAGGCTGGCCGGCTTCCTGGCTGAAGGCGACACGCTCGCCAGCGAGGTCCAAGCCGGACGGATCTACGACGTGGACGCCAGGGCGAAACTCTCAGCGAGCTTGGTTCGAGAGATGGGAGAGTGAGCGGGGTTGTGGCAGACCTGCCCTGCCCGGCGGGCCAGCTCCATTGGGTATGACCGAGGAGGCGGCTTGCGGCCCAGAGGCCCGCACACTCCTCAGTCTCCTTGCTTCGGACCTCTCAACCTCACTCCCGGCTGATCGCCGTTCGTGAACTCGACGCCGGCCGATTCGAGGGCGCGCCGGATGGCTTCGGCGTGCGTTGTCGTGATAGGGGGATCACCGTCCGTCGACTCAGCGCGGTGGATCGTTGCGATCTTCAGCTTGGCACGGCTCGCGAGCTTCGAAGCGTGCATAACCAGCAGCGCGCGCCCCTCTCGGATCTGGCGGCCGGTGATCATGGCGCGTCAACTCACCCCTCCGGGTCCTCACGGTGTTTCAGCGATGCCTCAATCGTCGTTCGAGGCGTTGAGCTGATCGCCGGAAATGCTGAAATCGTCCCCAATTGATCGTTCGAGCCTAACCCCCGGGCCGCCGTCCGTGCCCTCGCCCTCAGCCAGGAAGATGACTCCTGCCGCTTCGAGGGCTTCGAGAATGTCCTCGAGAGTCCTTGGATATGGCGTCCTCGAGCCTCGTTCAAAATCGGCGATCGTCTTCACCGCGACCTTGCTGGAGGCGGCCAGCTCGGCTTGCGACCACCCAAGCAAACCTCTCGCTGCTCGGCATTGGGCGGGCGTAACCGACATCTTTAGCGACCTGGCCGATTAGGAGCTGGTTTCCATTATTAGGCTACATTATGTTATTTAGGTTACCTTGTCCAACCTAATCGGAGTCAGTCAAATGTGCCGCCGCCGCGCCCAGCGCGGTCGGGTGCCCGCTGATGTGAGCCATCGGACCGGCGCTGAACTGTCGGCTCGGCACCCGGTCGGCCGCAATAGCGGCGGTGCTGGGCCTATTTGCCGTGCTCCTTGTGGCTGTCATGTGGCGTAAGTGCCGAGCCCGCCGTTTGATGGGAACTGCAAACGGACTTCATCTTGTTGATTCGCCTCAACTCCTGCAGCCTTGCGTCGGCCTCGGCGGCAAACAGCTGCTTGTTCGGATTCGTGCGGACGACCGTCTGTTCAATGGTCATGGGCTCGCCTTGCTTGTGTAACCGACGCCAACACGTCGAAACCGAGGCGGCAGAGTTCCGCCTCCTTGTCCTCGAATCTCGCCCTCAACGGTTAATGAAATCTTACTGGAGGCCGAGTTGCCCCGGCCCAGCGTGCGAGTAACACCCGCCCTGCCCTAGTTCCTGCGAAAACCAGCGATGTGCCTCGCCTTGATATGCGGCAAACGTTGCCCATTGAGGAAAGAGGCATAAGGGCACCTTTCGCTACTCCAGGAATTACCCGGAGCCTCATGTTGCCAAAAACCGGCCTTCGGACAATCGCCGAATTTGAACGGCGGAACACACTTCGAGCGAGCGCCCCATCCCGGCGACGGCCGCGTCCCAGGGTGCGTTGGGCGCAAGTCCGTGACGCGACCGGCCTACCAGAACGTGGGGCGCTAAGGGGGCTTACGAGAAGGCCTATCGGGCAGCCGGGACGGCCGAGCCGCTCTTGTGCAGAAGGCAGCTGTGTCGCTTGGTGCTCCAAACTGCGCCCCTTGGGCAGGTCGAAAGTTCGAGCCTGTCGGCCTTCGGTTGATTTCCCTCAAAGGCATCGCGGGGGAGGCCATTACCGAGTGACGACCCCCCGCCCCCGCCACCGCTATAAGCGAAGGCCGGATTGGTGAGAACGAGCGCGAGCGACAAGACGGCTGCCGCGATCCCTAAACCTGACGCCCTATCCATAGGATTCTCCATTCTTGGATGCTGGTGCTTACGATCGTGGCCGAACCGTAAAAATGGAAGTGCGCAGATCACCGATGAGCTCGGATGAACTGCTGTTCCTCGGTCTCGGCTATGTGGGCAGACCGGCCTGCTCTCACCCGTGCCGGTCATGAACACGCAGCCGGGTGTCACGCATGAGCTTTCCCTGGGAAAGCTCAGTTTGTTGGTGGGCAGACCGGCTGGAGGCTGCAGACCCTGCTGCAGGGCTTGAGGCTGGAGCCCCTGCTGCAGACCCTGCCCTAGACCGCCACTCGGGCCTCGGAGGTGGTGCAGCAGTTCAAGGTCGAGGGGCCGCTGCTTCATGTATGCCGTTTCGGCAGTGTCGTAGGCATTTGACGTATGCGCTCCGGTCTGACTGTTATGGGCATTCGCCGCCCCGGCCGAACCGCTGAACGCGCCGAGAGGCAGGGTGAGCGCTGCTCATCTTGGCCGGAACGGCTCGATGTCGGCCTTGCCCCCGCTGTCCGGTCACCCCAGCTTCAAACTGCTCGCGCGGAAGGTGATCCTTCCGATCATGGGGAAACGCGGCTGCAAGGCACGATCAGCGAGGCCGTTCAATTGGGCCGACCGCCCTCTTCCAGGCTGCAAGCCCACCCCCGATATGGCAAGCGGCGGAGAGGCCCGCGTCCTGGGCCGCTTGCACCGCCATGGCGGAGCGTTCCCCGAAAGCGCAATAGAACAGGATGCGCTTGCCGGTGGCAGCCGCCAATTCATGCAGCATACCGCCCGGTCGAACGTTCTCCTCAAGCTCGGAGTAAGGAGCGTGCAGCGATCCGGGGATCGAGCCGTGCTTGTCTCGCTCGACCTTTTCGCGCAAGTCGATGAGCACCACATCCGGCCGCCCCACCAGGCTCAATGCCTGTTCGGCGGTCAGGCCCCAGCCGTGCCGCGCGATCTCTTCTTGCGCCAAGCCCACGTGGAGATTGGCCGGAACGGCCACGTCCATCATTTTGGGGTCGGGCAGGTGCAGGCTGTTCATCACGGCCACATACTCGTCGACCGATTTGACTTGCAGGCGCGGATTGAAGGCTCTCTCCTCAGCAATCGTGCTCACCGTATCGCCTTTGTAGTCGTGCGCCGGGAAAACCAGGGTCTCATCAGGCAATTTGAGCAGCTTGCCAAACAATGACTCGTATTGCGCACGCGGATCGCCGTTCTGGAAGTCGGTTCGTCCGGTACCGCGTATGAGCAGTGTGTCCCCGGTGAACACCCGGTCCGGCATGACGAAGCTGTAAGAATCGTCCGTGTGGCCAGGGGTATAGAGCACCTGGAGGCTTACACCTTCGATCTGGACACGATCGCCATCCGCGACACGCATCGAAACGACGTCCACTCCGCTCTGCTCCCCCATGACGGTAACGCAACGCGTCCGGTCGCGCAGCGCGCCAAGACCGGTGATGTGATCGGCGTGGAGATGCGTGTCGGCAGCCTTGACCAGCTTGAGGTCAAGCTCCTGCAGGAGCTGGATGTAGCGTTCGACCTTCTCCAAGACCGGGTCGATGATGAGCGCCTCGCCCCCGTGACGGCTGGCGAGGAGGTAGCTGTAGGTTCCTGACACGCAGTCAAACATCTGGCGGAAGATCATGGCTTCCCCCCTCGAGACTTTGCTGGTCGCGGCTCTGTCGCCCCAGGGACGGGACCCTTGAGCCCGCCTTACGCCATCGGACTGACCGGATCGGCGATCGACTGTATCACGGGGGGCGCTTTTCGGTCGACTGCTACCGTTTTTCGGTAGTGGGCCAGTCTGAAAACGATCACAGCTCACGTTTTTGGCTATGTTTCCAAAACGCCACGTAGGAGCAGTTCACCGGCATCGTGACGGATTGCAATTCAACCCTATTGGCATCGCCATGGTCGGCATAACTGCAGCGGCGCGCCATGGCGGCGGGCACCTAGCCGAAGCTTTGGTTTCGAATACGCTCAGCGCCGCAGCTCACGCCAGGACCCTATCGAGCGGCTGCGGGGAGGCGCGGAGCATCGCCACGATTGAGGAGATCGCTGGGAGGCGGTTCAATGGGTTTATACACCGATGTCATTCTGCCGAGGCTGTGCGATCTCGCGATGCGCAACAAGCGGCTGCTGCCCTATCGTGAGCGGGCGGTCGGCGCGGCCGAAGGGCGTGTGCTCGAGATCGGCATCGGCTCGGGCCTGAACCTGCCGTTCTATCGGCCGCCGGTGCGCGAGGTCCTGGGCCTCGAGCCTGCAGCGGGTCTCATCGCCATGGCGGAACGCGCGACACGTTCCGCGTCGACCCCAGTGACCTTCATCGAAGGCTCCGCGGAAGCGATTCCACTGGACGACGACAGCATCGATTCCGTCGTCACCACCTGGACCTTGTGCACCATTCCGCAGGCCGCCGCTGCGCTCGGCGAAATGCGTCGCGTGCTCCGGCCGGGTGGACAGCTGCTGTTCGTCGAGCACGGGCTGGCGCCGGACGAGAGCGTGCGCCGATGGCAGGACCGTCTGACGCCGGCATGGAAGTGCATTAGCGGCGGTTGCCATCTGAACCGCCCCATCCGAACCATGATCGAAGCCAGCGGTTTCCGCTGCGATCGGCTGGAGGCCGGCTATATGCCTGGGCCGAAACCGATGACCTTCATCTATGAAGGCAGTGCCCGGCAGGCGTGAGCTGCATCGAGCGCACGCAAACCACAGCTTCGGCTTGGCGCCTTGCGACGAGGCTCTGCGGCTCACCTCTCCGCTTATGGCGATCTTTGGCGAACGGCAGCTTCGGGCGCCCTTCGGTCATCGAAATAGGGCGGGATTTTGTCGGCCGGCCGACCTGTCAGTCTTGTAGAAACCTCGTATCGATTAAGACCCGCAGTTGGAGTCCCCCCGCGCTTCGGGAATCAGATTTGGCATGTTTTCGAGCTGGTCCTGAACGTTTGTCCGCCAGGAATCGAGGGCAGAAAAATCCGACCCCATGACCAGCTTCGGATCGACCTCGTGCCACTCTGTGTTTCGAGCGACTTTGAAATATAGCGCGGTGCGTATGTAGTAGTCAGGGAACCAAAACGAATTGAAGGCCAGAGCCTCACGGTAGAGCTCTTCCTCTAGCAGTCCCTGCGCGGCTCCCAACTGCAAAACGCCCAGGAGCGCTGAGCCGTGATTGCAGTCCTGGAAGAATGTCGAATTGTTGCAGCATGGTCGGAACGCCGATTTGGCGACGCGAACCGTCAAGGCTTGTGTGGCCGGCGTCATGTCCACTACTGTATATTTATTGAAGTAACGAGCTCCTTCGTCCGCTGCTCCCAAGATCCACCCAGCGGTGGAAGCGAAGTTGGACAGAGATCTACCGGCTATGGGGCTGTCGACGTTGGCAACCATGTGGTTGGCGAGACCCACCGGCCAAAGAAGGTCGACATAGAAACTCGCATTGTCCCGTGTGAGAAGAATGGGTTTGTCGGACGGCTCGCTCAGCACCCTGGAAAGCTCGATAGGCATGTTTCCGTTGCGCTGACCAAGCGCAAAGAACTTGCCCCGATCAATAACGCCATATTGAGCCAGTTTGATGACGCTGTCCTTGAGTGCGATACGACTTTGGAAACCGGCCAGGGGAATGACTTTCGCTGTGGCCTCATCGAACAAGGGATATTTTCTATCCGGAGAAAAGCCGAACGATCCCGCTAGATCCTCCAACGGATCGGCTGCCGCGCGGCCCACCAGGGGAAGTAAGGCAGCGGCGGCGAGAAATCCGGTGAAGCTTCTTCGAGTGCATCTCCCGACGCCGAAGCCGGTGAGGCTGTGCGATCCTTCCGGGTTCGCCACATCGGACTCCTCAGTGCCACGCCGATCCACGTAGCTCGTGGGTGAATGCATTGTACGTCCCTCCCTCAAGTGCCGCCACATCCGTCGGAGAGGTTCCAGACCTCTGCGATCTGCTCGCCGGTGAACCGATGCTCGCGGATCAGGAATTTGCCCAGACCGCCAAAGACTTTCCATCTCCAGCACTGGCAGCAGCACGGACCCTTCTCCTCCGAATGGTCCATTGCGTATTGATAGGCCTGCTGCTCATTCTGGGTCAGAACCACGTCGTGGTACGGCATCAATTTCTGCGCCAGGCCGGCAGCGATGTCGTAGGGATCGGGCGGGATCTCCGGAATGGTGCTGTATTTGGTCAACTCCCGCACCTGCTTGACATAGCGTTGCCGCTCCATCGGACTGCAGCAAGATCCCTGAAGCCGAGCCGTGGCAGGCAAGGTGGAGATCGACTTCATGAAGGCGGTTGAGCAGTTGCTGTTCCCGTTCGCGCTCAAATAGTCGAAGCGGTCGATAGCGGGCGCCTCCGCAGAGTACACCCGTGTTCCGAGGACCGAGCGAAGAGCAAAAGCGCCCGCCCCGATGGACAGTGCCCGACGAGAGAAGCCTCCCGCTGGTCTGGTTCCCACGCTCATGACCACATCCTTATTTTCCGTCATTTCCAATGAGTTGCCGCAGACTTTTCGCTATTTCCGACGATCCAGCTGTCGAAAGGAAAGACGTCGCGTAAGTCCCGTCCGGCCGGACGGCATAGATTGTTCCGGTGTGATCCATGTAATACTCGTCGCCGATCATCCGTTTTGCGTAATATACACGATAGGCTCTGGCTGCCGCTGCGACCTGTCCTGCGCTGCCGAAGAGCCCAACAATGCGGTGGTCGAATGCACCGGTGTAGTCCACGAGCACTTGCTGGGTATCGCGTTCCGGATCGACGGTAATGAAGAGTGGCTGGACCCGCGCGGCCAGGCGTCCGAGCTGGGTTATCGATTCTGCGATGTTGCTGAGGGTGGTCGGGCAAAGATCCGGGCAGTGTGTGTACCCGAAGAAGACGAGCAGCCATTTACCCCGGAAATCTTGATCCGAAACCTGCCGTCCCGTCGCTGCATTGATCAGCTCGAATGGCCCTCCTACGAAAGGAGTCTGACTTCGATGCAGCCAAAGAATCGATGCAATGACCGTCGCAAACATCATCCCACCCAGGAGCGGGCCCCAGGGCCAATGCAACGACATTCGCCCTTGCCCGGCATGATCGGTTTCCTCGATTCTGGACATCGTTATTCGCCACCATCGGCGTGAGGATCGGGGTCTTCCATGGCGCCGATCTTTCCGACGCGAGCCGTGGTCCCGATGCTGCCCGCCTTCTCGAAAGTCAGAGTGAGCGGCAAGGCTTGACCCTCCTTCAGCTGCTGCTTCAGCCCGACCAGCATCATGTGAATGCCGCCAGGCTTGAGGACGACCGGGGCCGCAGGGCTCACATCGAGAGTCAGCAGCTGCCTCATTTTCATCACCCCGTTCTCGTTGGTCTCGGAGTGAAACTGGACCTTCTCGGCCACGGGGGTCGACGCGCCGACCAGCCGGTCGTCACCGGTTCCGTTGTTGACGAGCGTCACGTAGGCGGCGCCCGTCGTCGCGGCTTTGGGGGTCGCCCGCGCCCAGGCATGCTCTACCGCCATGCTGCTCGACTCTGCCATGGCGCTCGCCGGCGCCAACGTGCCGATCGCAATTGCAAGGGCAGCAACGATGGGTCTCATTGATCAGTCCTGTGAAGATTGTTCATCGATCAGCTTGCGCAGCTGGTCGGCCATCTGGTCGCTAGGCGTCGCCCCCTCGACGACGTCCACGAATTTTCCGTCCGGACCCATGAGGTAGAAATAAGCACTGTGGTCGACGAGGTAATTGTCGCCCCCTTCCTTGTGCAGCTCAAAATAGACTCGGTATGCTCTTGCCACGGCATCGGTCTGTCCTTGCGTGCCGACGAGCCCGACAATGCGGTGATCGAAGGATTCGAGGTAAGCGGACATGACCTGACGCGTATCCCGCTTGGGATCGACAGTGATAAAGAGCGGCTGAATCTTGTCGGCTTCCCTTCCCAGCTTCTGCAGCGCGATGCTCATATTGCTGAGCGCCGTCGGGCACGCGTCGGGGCAGAAGGTGTAACCGAAATAGATCACCATCCATTTGCCGCGGTAGGTCTGCTCGGTCACCGTGTGCCCGTCCGCGGCCGTTAACGCGAAGGGCCCCCCGATCGCGGCTGTGCCCGAGCGCACCACTTTCCCGGACAGAGCGACCACCGACGACCGCCGCGCCCTCAGCACGATCGTGAGTGCGACGGCGTCGAAAACCAGGAAGACGAGCAAAAGCCCGAGGGCCCATTTCATTCCGCGGGTCATGATTTGACCGCCTCCATGACCACCCCGATCTCGATCACCCGCGCATCTGATGGAGTTCCTCCTTCGCTGATGGGCGCCAGCGGCCCGTAGGCCAGGAAGCAGGGCGCAATCATCCGATGCTCGCGAAGACGGGGAATGTTTCGAGCAGCCAGTAAGACAGGGCCGAGAGCTGGCCGGTGATCATCGCTGCGCCCATGGTCACCATCACGCCGCCCGCGGCCAATTGGAGCGAACGACCCAGACGGCCGAGGCGCGTGACGCGACGCAGGATGCGCTCCGTGAAAACGGCGGCGCCGAGGAACGGCAGCCCCAGGCCGAGAGAATAGGCGCCGAGGAGGACGACACCCTGCGAGACCGTGGCGGACATAGCGCCGGTGGTCAGGATCGTGCCGAGCACCGGGCCGATACATGGTGTCCAGCCGAGAGCAAAAGCCAGGCCCAGGACGTAGGCCGACAGCGGGTTGGCGCCGGGAAGGTTGAGGTGAAGACGGATGTCGCGTTGCAGCCAGGACCACCTGATCAGGCCGATCATCAAGAGGCCGAACAGGATGATCACCGAGCCAGCAACAAGGTTCGTCTCGTAACGATAGGCGAGTAGCAGCTGTCCTATCGCGGTCGCGCTGGCGCCCAGGGCGACAAAGACCGTCGAGAAGCCGAGCACGAACAGGATGCTGAGCGGCAATGCCGCCATTCGGCCGGGAGCATCGGTGCCGCCGGCGAGCGAGCGGCCGCCGACAAAAGAGACGTATCCTGGGACAAGCGGCAGCACGCAAGGCGAGAGGAACGAGATGACGCCGGCGGCAAAGCTCGTCGCCAGGGCGACCACAGGCACGGCAAGCATCATTTGGGCTCGCCCTTAGCCTGTTCGCCCAACGGCACATTGATGTGCTCACGGAGCAAAGCAACGGATTCCGGACTGTCCCACTCGGCCGGACCAATCTTGCGGCCAATCTCCAGGCCGTTGCGATCGACGAACAATGTTGTCGGCACTCCCGGCGCCCTTAGCAGGTTTAGAGCCGCGCCGGGTCGATCGACATAGATGCCGAGCGATTTGAGCCCCAGCTCTTGATAGAACCGCCTGACAACGGGAGCACCCTGTTGGTCGATCGACAGGGTGAGCACGAGAAACTGCGAGGGGTCGAACTTTGCTTGCAGGCGGTCAAGGGACGGCATTTCCTTTCGGCATGGCAGACACCAGGTCGCCCAAATATTGAGGAGGATCGGTCGGCCGCGGAAGTCGCCAAGCGTGAGGGGCCGATCGTCACCATCGACGAAGTGAATTTCGGGCAGTTCCGCCGGACGCTCGAGGAACGAAAATTGGATCTTGGCGGTCGCGGCACCGTCCTCAGTTGATCCCGGGGTCAGGAAAACGGCTTCATTCGAAGGGGCGAGAAACGGCTGCGCGAGTTCGTAAGACAGAACCAGCGCAGCACTGAGCGAGAGGGCGAGCGCCACCGCGAGCGAAATTCCTCTAACGGAACGGCGACGCGAGTGCTGCGCGCCAGTCTCTGGGCCGTCGGGATCAAGCATCGAACCGTTCCAATTCGCCAAGGCTTCACCCGAGTTCGTGCGAGGAGGCGGCAACGCGTCCTTCGAGCCATGCGATATGAAGCTCTGTCGTTAGCATGCTTTCGCCCGTCCGGTGGTTCGGGGGGCGCCGGTTCGCCCCGCGATAGAAGGATAAGCGGCGCTGGTTCAACCCTTCTTTTCGGGTACGGTCGGAGTGTCATTCCGGCGCTGCTCGTTGGGACGGCCGGAGCCGTGATCTCCGTCGGTCGAGCTCTGCATCATCTTGTTGCAGCTCTCCATCATCTGGTTCATCTGCGTCATCATGTTCATCATCCCCATCATGTCGCCGCCGCCCATCATGTCGCTGCCCTTCATGGTGCCGGATGGGTTGTGGGTTTCTTCTGCAGACAGTGGAGAAGCGACAAGGCCGCCGACGAACGCGAAAGCAATAGCAAGGGTCTGTAAAAACTTACGCATGGGGTTTTTCCTTTCAGCGTGGACTGCGGTTGGAGCTTCTGTCCGTGAGGGATCACGCTGGCGGACTTGCATCAGCGGTCGGGGAGTTCGGCAAACCACTCGACGGCCCGGTAAGTTGGAGCGCGGCCGTCGCCGCGGGTGTCGAATCCGGTCCAGCGTCGGTTGAGGGCGACTGCGATCCGGATTGTCCGCCCGCCATTTTGCTCATGCACAGACCGAGCGCGCACATGGCGACGCACGGCAGCGCGGAGAGAAGAAGCGGCGCGATCCCAACCGCCACGATCCAGTTCCACTTGAACAGCAAGCCGAGACCGAGCACCATCGCGCCAAGTACGATCAGCCCGCGGCGACTGCCGAGCATGGAGCGGACCGCATTGGTCGCTGCGCGCGGCGCCGAACTCGGCACAGAGTTGGTTACGATCGTCATACATAGTTCTCCTGTTGTCGTGGCGGCGCCGTAGCACCGGCCTGTTGCGAAATGACCGACTTAAGGAAGGCGGTCATCTCAGATTTGTCATGGACGGACCCGACGGGCGGCCGGGGTGCTTTGGCCCTGATGGCTGAGGAAGAGCGCGGTGGCTGTCCGACCCCAATGACGGCCTGGACGAGGCCAACCGGTTCATGACCCCGTCCTCCCCACGCCTGCCCGCAATCGCTCGATCAGAGGCAGGATGGTTTCGGCAAGAGCCTGATCTGTGATCGCACCGATGTGCTTAAAGGCAATCACCCCATCGGCGCCGACCACGAAGCTCTCGGGCACGCCGTAGACACCCCAGTCGATCGCAATGCGTCTATTCCGGTCGGCGCCCGTGCGTGCGTAGGGATCGCCCATCGTGTCGAGCCACTTCGCAGCGTCCGGGGGCGCATCCTTGTAGTTGATGCCATGGATCGGCACCGTCTTGTCCCGAGCCAGCCGCATGAAGAGCGGATGCTCCTCCCGGCAAGCTACGCACCAGGAAGCGAAGACGTTGACGAGCGAAACCTCCCCATGGAGGTTGTCGCTCGACAAGCCCTGCGCACGTCCCTGCACCGGTGGCAGGCTGAATTCGGGCACGGCCTTGCCGATGAGGGTCGAAGGAAGCGCCGACGGATCGCGGGTCAACCCCCAGCCGAGCGGCACGAGCAGCCCCGCGAACCCTACAACGGGGACTGCCAAGAGCAGCCGCCGCCGCGTGATCCGGTCCGGCGGAGGACTATTCTCCGCCGGATTCGCTTCGATCATCGTCAGATGTTGGTTCATGACTGGATGCCTGTCCGATCATCGCGCTAGTTTTGTTCGACCGCGTAAACGGTGGGAACCTTGCCATCCTTGGTGAACGCATAAATGGTGAAGGGCTCGGCCTTGCTTCCGCCCATGCCGGGTGC
>JBBPYT010000176.1:0-4243 GCA_038199665.1 Hyphomicrobiales bacterium | reverse complement strand
TGGCGAAGGCGCCCCCGAGCTTGTCGACGATGGCTTTGCCGAGGACGCGGCCGCTCTGCGTGGATTTCTCCCCGACATAGGGCGCCTTGACGGCGGTGGAGAGCAGGTTGAACTGCACCACAGGCACGCCGCTAGCGATGATCTCGTTGAGGCTGTTCGCCATCGAGTCGCCGGGGACGGAGGTGGCTACCCCCTGTGCGCCGGCATTGACGATGTTTTGAACCAGCTTTAGCTGGCCGTCGGGGGCGCTGCCGGCCTGCTGGGCCACCTTGAGCGTTACCCCGGCGTCGGCAGCGGCGGCCTGCGCCCCATCAATGATCTGCTGGATGAAGGGATCGCCCTGCGAATGCGTGACAAACCCGATGAGGATCTTGTCCTGGGCCTGTGCGGCCGGAGCCAGAGCCCCGAGCGCGACAGCCAAGAGAGCACGACAATAAAGTCCCTTGGGAGACATGCTGGTTTCCTCCGCGCGGTCGCGTCTTGAGCGTTATGAACCCGCGACTCCCAAGCCGTAACCGATCAGCATCGATGCTGTAAATAGGACCCGTGGCGGGCAGCATCGGCGCACCGACGCGGCGACAAGACCCACAATGCCTCATCAGGGCACGACGTGGTATCGCTTCGCCAGGTTCGAAAAATCTAAGCCCTCAAGCTCGATTCTGGCTGACACCGGTCAACCCCGACAGATCAGATGGCTACCATCACCTTCGACAAGGTCACGAAGTTCTACGAGAATGGGCACGAGGCCGTATCGGCATTGGACTTAGCCGTTGGCGATGGCGAGTTCCTGGTTCTCGTCGGGCCATCGGGCTGCGGCAAATCGACTGCCCTGCGCATGGTCGCCGGGCTTGAGCAGATTTCCAGCGGCCGGCTACTCATCGAGGGCCGCGTCGCCAACGACGCCTCGCCACGCGAGCGCAATATTGCGATGGTCTTTCAATCGTACGCGCTCTACCCGCATTTGAGCGTCGCCGACAACATCGGCTTCGGACTGAAGGTCAGAGGGGTCGGACGGACCGAGACGGAGCGCAAGGTGCGCGAGGTCGCTCGCGTCCTCGAACTCTCGGAATACCTCGATCGAAGGCCCGCCCAGCTTTCCGGCGGCCAACGCCAGAGGGTGGCCATGGGGCGAGCGCTCGTCCGCTCCCCCAACGCCTTCCTGATGGACGAACCGCTCTCGAATCTTGACGCACGGCTGCGCGGACAGATGCGCGCGGAAATCGCGGCTCTCCAGAAGAGGATCGGCACCACCACGATCTACGTTACACACGACCAGGTCGAAGCCATGACCATGGGTCATCGCGTTGCGGTGATGAGCCGGGGCGTGCTCCAGCAGTTGGCAACCCCGCGTGAGCTCTACGATGCGCCGGCGAACCTTTTCGTGGCGGGCTTCATCGGTTCGCCGGCCATGAACCTCCTGAGCGGCACGCTTGTCCCGGAGGGAGGTAGCGCCGCCTTGCGGCTCGGGGACCACACCATCCCCTTCACCGCAGGCGAGCTTGCGGCCCGTCCGGCTCTGGACCGCGCCCTCGGCACCGCAATCGTTGCGGGGATCAGACCGGAGGCATTCCGACTTGCCGCCGATCAAGACAGCGGCGGCCTGCTGTCCGGAACCGTGCGCTTCGTCGAGGACCTCGGTGCCACCTTGCTGGCCTATGTCGACGTCGAAGGCGCGCGGGTGATCAACGCCGGCGACGAGCAGGCCGACGAATTCGCCGCGGCGCACGTACGCTTGCGCGTCCTTCTCGACGGCACGCTGCACGTCAGGGCAGGCCAGCGCATCAGGCTCACTGTCGATCCCGCCCGAACCCATGTGTTCGACGCCGCGACCACCCTGGCGCTCCGTTGAGGATGGGTTCAGTGAATGCCCTTGGTGAGCCCCTCGACGAAATAGCGGTTGAGGAGCAGCGCCATGAGGACGATCGGGATGGTCGAGAAATGGGCGAGGGCCCCGAGCGTGCCCCAGCTGATGTCATAGGTCCCGTAAGCCGCGATCAGCGCCACCGAGATCGGCTTCGAGTCGAGTCGCGTCAGGAAACTCGCGTAGAGGAAGTCGTTCCAGGAGAAGAGGATGCAGAACAGCACACTCGCGATGATGCCGGATCGGACCGTTGGCAGTTCTACACGGAGGAAGGCGCCGGCGAGAGTACAGCCGTCGGTCAGGGCCGCTTCGCCCAGCTCCGCGGGAAGCGCGCGAAAGTAGGAGAACATCATCCAGGTGACGAAGGCGCAGTTCAGCACCGTGTTGATGAGGATCACGGCCCACCACGTGCCCAGCAGCCCGACGTCCCGCATGATCAGGTAGAACGGTATCAGCGCCGCAACCGCCGGCACCATGCGAACGGCAAGGAAGAAATAAGCGACCACCAGCGCCAGGCGGGTTCTGGATCGGGCGAGCGCGTAGCCGGCCGGCAATCCCAGAACAAGGGAAAGAAGGGCCGAGCCTATGCTGATGACGAGGCTCGACCGCAGCAGAGAAACAATGTCGAACAGGTCCAGTGCCCTGCGGAAGTTGTCGAGCGTCGGCGTGAACCACAGGGTCGGGGGCGTGGTGAAAATGGCCGCGCCCGGCTTGTATGCGATCGCGACAAGCCAGGCGATGGGGAACAGGAAAATCGCCAGGACAAGCGTCAGCGCGGTTCTCTCGGCCATGATTTTACGGCGAAGCGCGCTCATCCGGCCACCGGTCAGCGCCCGTTGGCGCGCGCGTCGGCGCGGCGGATGAGAAGCGCGAAAGCGCCCGCCGCGAGGGCCAGACAAAGGATCATGACGTTTCCGATGGCCGCGGCCAAACCGATGTTGAAGAACTCGAGCCCCTGCTTCACAGCCATTATCATCAGGGTGATGCTGGCATTGGCCGGCCCTCCCCCGGTGGTCACGTAGACGATGTCGAAGACGCGAAAGGCGTCCATCAGCCGCAGGACAAGGGCCAGAAAGACGGCTGGCAGCATGAGCGGCAGAACCACGAGGCGGAAGCGCTGGAAGCCTGTCGCGCCGTCGGCGGTGGCTGCTTCGAGCACATCTCCGGGCAGAGCCTTCAGGCCTGCGAGCAGGATGAGAGCCACGAGCGGCGTCCACTCCCACAGGTCGACGGCGACGAGTGCCGCCAAGGCTCGTCGGGGATCGCCGAAGAGCCCGCGCGGATCGCTCAAGCCCAACTGGGCGAGATAATAGCCGATCATCCCGTAATCGGCCCCTAAAAGCGCCTTGAAGATCAGGCCCACCGCGATCGGCGTGACCGTGACCGGAATCAGCAGCAACGAGAGTGCTGCGCGATTGAAGCGGCTGTCGCGCCACAGCAGCAGTGCTATGCCGAATCCCGCGACGAACTCGAGCCCGACCGAGGCAAAGGTGAACATACACGTGTTCAAGAGCGCGGCGCGGACCGAGCGGTCCGCAAGCAACGCTTCATAGTTCCCAAAGCCGACGAAGTGACGCCGCCCCGGGTGGATCAGATTGTAATCGTAGAAGCCGTACCAGGCGCCCTGGAGAATCGGCCAGACCCCAACCACCAGGACGTAGACAACCGCCGGGAGCCCGAGCGCGAGCAGAAACACCTTGCGCCGCGCTTCGAATGAAAGGCCTCGCGTAAGCGGCGGGTTCCGGTCGCCGGATGCGCGAGCGAGGAAAGCAGCGGAATTCGAGGTCATCGTGTCGTGGCTAAGCAGCGGGCCGAATAAAGAGCGGCATTTTCCAGTGCTCATCGCGCTGAAAGCGGGAACGCGTAACGGGCCGACGATTCAACCCGGACCCGCGGCTATGCCGGGACGAGTGGTGAGGTCGGCCGCCCGGAGCCGCTTGAAAATCGGCCTATCCGCTGGCGTGGGGGCGGAGGTGAATGCCGCGAAGAGACGTTCGGAAATCAAAACAGCTTCTCGGCCTTGGCTTGGACGTCATCGAGCGCGGCCTGAGGTTCGATGCTGCCGACCAGAACGCTGTTCACGGCGGTCCCCAAGAGGTCCTGAATTTCCGGATATTGCGGTATGCGCGGCCGGTAGTCTCCGTCCCCGTGCTCGAACGTCGCGGCGAGGACGGGCAGGAACGGGAATTTCGCCAGCAGGTCCTTGTCGGTCATTTCGCTGCGGCGCAGGAAGCTGCCCGCGCCCATGAGATTGAACTCCTTGTGCACGGCCGGGCTGGTGAGCCACTTGATGAAGCTCCAGGCAGCCTCCTTGCGCTTGGGCTCCACGTCGGCATTGATCGCCATGCCCCAGCCGCCGACGCCGTATTTCAGCGGCAGTCC
>JBBPYT010000175.1:0-6140 GCA_038199665.1 Hyphomicrobiales bacterium | reverse complement strand
GTCATGAAACCGAGCTTATGGCGCAAACGGTGCGCCACTCGTCAAGACTAAAGCATGAATATTTTACGCGCTACAGAAGTCAGAACGACAGGCCATTCGGGGCCATCACAACCTTCATGGCGGCGTCCGTCTGGGCCAGTTCGACGGCTTCGTGGGCGCGCTCCAGCGGCATGCGGTGGCTGACGAAGCGCTCGAATGGGAGGCGATCGAGATTGGCCGCCATCAGGCGCATCGATGGCAGATAGGAGGTGGCCGTCTCGCCGCCGATGCCGACGATGCTGACATTCCGCGTGCATATGTCCGAATTGGGATTGATGCTGACGGGTCCCATGTCGACGAAGGTCCCGGCCTCGACCACGACCCCGCCCACCCGCACCATCTTGAGGGCCTCCACGAAGCCTTGCGGGACGCCACTGCAGGACAGGACGACGTCAGCCCCGAGGCCTCCGGTCGCCTCGCGCACGCGGGCGATTCGCTCCTCGGCCTCCGTGCTGGCCACAGGCAAGGTCAGGCTGGCGCCGAAAGCCTCCGCGACGCGTAGCCGAGAGGGGAAAAGATCGGTCGCTATCAACTTGCCGGCGCCGAGCAACTTGGCCTTGATCAGATGGCACATGCCGAGCGGCCCGACACCGACGACGGCGACGGAACCGCCGAACCGGTCGCCGCCCATCATTCCGAGCAGCGACAACGCCGCCTCGACGCCGTGAGTTACGGCCATGATTTCCGTCAACACGGCCACGCTGTCGGGAAGGTCGTCCGGCACCCGGAAAATGTGCGTGCCTGGAAGCAAGTACATGTATTCGGACCAGCCCCCGAAGAGATGCGGCGGGTTACCGCAATGCAGGCTGTTGCCGTAATCCTCCATGTTTTCGCAGAAATAATACGGGTAGCCGTTGCGGCAAAAATGGCACGTGCCGCACGCCACATTGGCGCCAGGGACGACCCGGTCCCCGATCGCGAGCGGCCGGCCCTCGCTGTCCAGCACCGTGCCGCCGAGGGCGACGACCTCTCCGACGTTCTCGTGGCCGCAGATCAGGGGGTAGGTGAGGTCCCGCTCGTGCGGGGTTCCGGCATATTGTTTGCTCTCGCCGCGGAAGGTGTGCTTGTCTGTCCCGCAAATGCCCGAGTAGTGCACCTTCATCACGATGGCGCCGGCTTCCGGTTCCGGCATCGCGAACTCCCGGACGGAGATCAGCCCAGGCCGTTCTGTTACGGCGGCGCGAACAGCGTTCATCTTTGAGTTCCTTGCTCGGGATTCGGCGAGAGCGCGGCAGCCAGGAGCTGGGCTGCGGCGATGATGCCGGCTTCGGGTAAGACAAACGGATCTTCGTGCTCGATGGCGATTGTGTGGGCGCGACCGGCTTCCGCGAGATCCCCGGCAAAGCGACGCCACCAGTCCGCATCATGGCCCCGGCCGACGGTCGCGAAGGTCCAGGGCATCTCTTCAGGCGGAGCCGGCCAGCGCCGATCCAAGAGTCCGTTCAGCGCCAGCTTTTCATGGTCGAACACCACGTCCTTGCCGTGCGCATGGCCGACACGGCCGGCGAGCCGGCGCGACACTTTATTCGCGTCCATGCCCATCCAGAAAAAGTGGCTCGGGTCGATGTTGGCGGCGATCGTGGGGCCGAGTTCGGCCAAGCGCTCGAAGCTCTCGACATTGTGGGCAATGGTGCCGGGGTGCAATTCAAGGCAAATCAGTAGGCCGGGGTGGGTGCGTCGCGTGAACTCGTCGAGTGCCGACCAGTACGGACGGACGCGATCATTCCACTGCCTTTCATGGATCTTCTCGAGGTAGGGCAGCCAGCCTCCGGCGGGAAAATGCGGCGTGCCATCCCCCGGCGCGCCGCCGGGGCAACCGGCCATGGCGACGATGCGATCGACCCCCAGTTCGGCCGCAAGCCGGATGGTGTCCCGCAAGGCTTCGTCGTGGAGCCGGGCAATCGCCCGATCGGGATGCAGCGGATTTCCCCAGACGTTGAGAGCGGAAAGGCGAAGTCCCCGCGCCGCCATCTCCGCTTGCCACATCCGCCGGGCGGACGGATCGCCGAGAAGCACAGGCATGTCGCAATGGCTGGTCGGGGCGTAAGCGCCCGTACCGATCTCAAGATCGGTGATCTCCGGAACCTCCTCGACCACCCAGTCCATCACGTCCAGCAAGGACCGATGCGCCAGAGGTTCGGTGACCAGACCAATTCGCAAGGGCTGCTTCATTGCACGTATCACGTGGCTCCTGGAGGGATCCCGCTGCGGCGGAACCTCAGACGGGCCGCCGTTGTGGGCGAAGGGTCAACCTTTGACAGCTCCGCCCATCACGAACCCGCCGCTGAAAGGGCCGGACATCAAGAGATAGAGCACGATGACGGGCAAAGAATACACGATCGAAAACGCCGCTATGTCGCCGTAGCGAACGGCGGCCGAGCCGATCAGGCCGTAGATCTTGAGAGGGCCTGGCGACTGCCCCGGGTCGCTGATCAGGACGAGCGACTCGGCGTGCTCTGGCCGGGATACCGGTCGCGATCATGATCGTGTCGGTGTTTCAGGTGTTCGCCACATACGACCTCCTCAGCCTGGTGCCGACCGGAGTATTCCTTGGGGGTGACGAGCTTGCAATGAATGCCGTGATGCAGACGGTCGTTACGCCGCTCTCCCCTGCGGCTGGAACGTTCCAGAACCAAACGCTATTATAGGGCCGGGGCACCGTCAACAGTTTTAAAATGACATTTCGACCGCAGGTCCGCCCCAAACGGGGGCGAACGATCGAGATCGTCGCGCAACGCATTTCGGCAGAGACGGCGGATGCTCCTTCGTTTGGCCCCGTCTGAAATCTAGGCCACCCCCCAGCACGGTGGGTTCCGGTCCGAAATTCGTGAGGCGGTAGACCTGCCGATCGGCCGCGCGGAGCTTGCGCGCCCGTTCCTCGACAGGGTAGCCTCGGTTATTCGTCGGGGGAGGTCGTCACGATGCGTGGCCACGAGCTCATGATCTCGCAAGCGGAGCATTACGTCGTCGTCGCTCTCCAAGACAAGACGGAGCTCGTCAACGACAGCGTGTCCGGAACCTGGAAGCACACGAGCAAGAGTTACAACGACGAAGAGATCAAATTCACGAGCGACAATCCGCAGTACCTCTATTGGGAGTGGCAGGCTATGGAGCCAGGTGGCGTCCTGACCATCGGTTCCAAGATGGGCCGCGCGTCGCACAAAGCTGGCGAAGATGAATACTACCAGATCTTGATCACCCTCTTGGGGGTAAAGCGCAACGCGGACGGAAAATTCAAGGTTGCGTCCGCTGCCGAGGAAGGTGACGGCAAGCTGACCTACAATGTCAACCCTCACTTCAAGGCCGGCGCGATCACGTGGGGGGTGGTCAGATACGAACGATGAAGCGGGGCGCGAGAAGGGTTCGACAGCCCCCGAAATCACGCCGATCCCAGCCACTCGACCCAAGTCAGACATTCAGTCTTGCCCGGGACGGGGTTGTACAAGGTCGGAAACAGGAAAATGTTATCGCCGGCGCAGCAGCACGTTGGCGCAGCCGAGGATGCAGACCGAGAAGACGATCAATAGAGTGCCAAGCGCGTTGACGGTCGGCGTGACGCCGTTCTCTACTTGCGCCCAGATATACATCGGCAAAGTTCCCTGCGTGCCTATCGTGAAAAACGTCACGCCGAAAGTATCAAGAGACACAGTGAAAACGATAAGGGCGGCTGCGACAATCCCGGGCATGACGAGTGGCAGCGTCACGTGCAACAGCACCCGCCAGGGGCGTGCTCCGAGATCCGCGGCGGCTGCATCGAGCCGACGGTCGTAGCCGTAAAGACGCGTGGCCACCGCCAACACCGCGTAGGGTGTGGTCACGACCACATGGCCCGCCGCCGCTGTCCAGATCGAAAGACGCAGCCCGAGCACCGGGACGAACACGATCAGCAGCGCTGCGCCGAGCAGAATTCCGGGGACGACCATCGGCATCAGGATGAAACCGCTGAAGAAGCCCTTCAGGCGGAATTCCGTTCGTGCAAGCCCGAAGGCGCAAAGCGTGCCGATGATCGTCGCGATCGGCACCGTCATCGCGGCGATGATCAGGCTGTTGCGGAAGGCCTGAACCAGAAAATACTCGTCGAACAGTTCCCTGTACCAGTCGAGCGTATACCCCGTGATGGGAAAGCTCCCCAGCGGGGACTTGTTGAACGAAAAGAAGATGAGCAGAGCGATCGGTAGATAGAGAAAGAAATACACGGCTCCGCCATGCACCCAGAGGGCCGCGTTGATCCGGTTGTTAGCGAGGGCCACCGAAGACCTCCTCGAGCTTTGCAAACCGGCGCAAGGCCAGGATCAGGCAAAACGTCAGGCCGGCGATCACGAACACCATGGCCGATCCCACACCGAAGCGTAGGGCCTGGAACTGCGAAACGACGACGTTGACGATCATCAGGCCGCGTGCGCCGCCGACCAGTGTCGGCGTCACATATTCGCCAAGCATGGGAATGAAGACGAAAATGAACGACGCGAAAATGCCCGGAAGGGTGAGCGGAACCATGATGTGCAGGAAGACTCGCCATGGCTTTGCGCCAAGGTCCATGGCGGCTGCGAGCAGCGAGGTGTCGAGACGCTCCAGCGACGTGAAGAGGACCAGCGCACAATAGGGAATGTAGAGGTAAACCGAGACGACGACCACCGCATAATTGTCGTAAAGCAGGAAGCGGAGCGGCTCCTGCAGCAGTCCAGTGGCCATCAAGCCTCGGTTGATCAGGCCACGCTCGCCCAGGATCGTCACCCAGGCATAAACGCGCAGCAAATAACTCGTCCAGAACGGCAGGATCACCAGCACCAGCATCATTCCACGGATCGCCCGCGGCAGCTTGGTCAGAAAGTAGGCGAACGGATAACTGACGATCAGGCACAGGATCGTCACCACGCCAGCCAGCAGAACAGTCTTGGCCAGCACTGTCAGGTAAAGCGGACTTTTGAGAAAGAAGAGGTAGTTCGCCGCAGTCAGTTGGAAGCTGACATGGAACTCGCGGATGACCAGCACGCTCGCAATGGCCATGACCAGCATGGGCAGCACGAACAACATGAAGTCGAGCAGGGTCAGCGGGAGAAGCGCGACAAAGCCCCACTTGGATTGGGCAGGCATGGCACCTCGATGCGCGGCGATGTCGGGACAACGGACATCCGTTTCCCACTTCGGGCGCCGGCCAACGCGACCGGCTCTCGTCTTCCGCTGTCCGTGGGCCATCCGGTGGTCCGGAAGCGCGCTACGCTCCCGGACGTCCGAAAGGTGGAGTTCAAGCTTCGAACCACGATCGTGAGACCCTCACGGGCTCACCGATTGAAACCGGAGCATGCCGCAACAGCACCCAGGCCCTAACTTCCGACGACTTCGTTGAAGGCATCCACATAATCGCCGATATTCGGCGGCGGGCCGATGACGACCATTTTGGACAGAATATCGGGTTGGTCGTAGAAAAGCTCGTGCGCCATCGCCGACTTGCCTTCCTTCTGCAACAGCTCGAGCGGGCCGCGGTAGGCGAGCGGCCGACGATACTTCATGAAGTTGGCGAGGATGTACTTGGCCTGAACACGATGTTGCAGCCATGCGATGGCCGCGTCGCGATGCGCGGCGCCCTTCACAATGCAATCGCCGTCGAAATATCCGATGAAGCCCTCGGGCGGCAGGAAGCCCTTCACGTCCGGGCCGCCGGCATCCTTGATCCGCAGCGCGCCGCCGGCGCTGAGTGCCGTAACCCAAATGCTTTCGTCGGCCATGAGCTTGACGAGCTCCTCCTCCTGGGGCGGGAATTTGAGCACGTTCGGCATCAGGCGCTCGAGGCCGTTCTTGGCCTTGGCGAGTTCGTCCTTGGTCATGTCGTAGGGCTTTTTGGCCCCGGTCGCGATGCCCATCCAGGCGATGACATCTTCTTGCTGCCGGGTGAAAGCGATGCGCTGGCGCAGCGCCGGGTCCCACAGGAAGTTGATGCTGGTCGGCGGCGTCTTGATGTGATTGGTATTGTACCAGAGTACCAGGGGCGACCAGGCCCAGGGCTGGGCCATGAACATCTTGCCGACCTTCCAGATGCTCATGTTCTTGAATTCGTCGAACATATCCCCGTATTGCGGCCATGACTCCATGTCGAAGACTTC
>JBBPYT010000174.1:0-3513 GCA_038199665.1 Hyphomicrobiales bacterium | reverse complement strand
GGGAACAGGCGTTCGCCGTAGACATCCTGATGCAGGCGGTTGTAATCGCCTGGCCCGTATTTCAGCAGGAGCGGTGTGGGTCGCGCCTGCCCGGCCGCCCGGCACTCAGCGGAGAAGTCGGCCAGGGTCGGCGGAAACGTCCCGCTTTCGCCGAGCAGCGAGCGCCACCGATTGGCCACGGGCGCGAGCCGGTCGTAGAGGTTCTGGCGAAGACCCTGCACGGTTTCGGGCAGCGGATAAGCGAAATACTGGTATTCCCCCTGCCCGAAGCCGTGTCGCGCCATGACGATCCGGCTGCGGAAGCGGTCGCTGTCGTAAAGCTCCGCAAGGTCGCCGCATTCCCCTGGTGTCAAAACGGCACCCAGTGTCGCCCAACCCTCGGCATCGAGCGCCGTCTCGATCTCCGGCCAGGGAAGATCGTCAAGGCGCCCGGCCAGCGAAGCGGTTTCCACGCCATGCCGCGTCAAGACGCCTGTCCTCCGGCGCGGTCGAGGGCGGGTCCCTTCTCGCCCGGCATCGGCCGCCCTCGGGCGTCGGGCTGTTTTGCCGAGGCCGACTTCCGCTCCGCGTCGAGCAGCGCGCGCTTGCGTTCGGTGCCCCATCGGTAGCCCGACGGGCTGCCGTCCTGGCGCACCACCCTGTGGCAGGGGATCAGCACCGCGATCGCATTGCCGGCGCAGGCCCGGGCGACCGCCCGCACGGCGGTCGGACGGCCCAGCACCGCCGCGATCTGCGCATAGCTTGCCGTCTGGCCGAGCGGGATTTCCCGCAAGGCACGCCAGACTCGCGTTTGGAACGCCGTACCCTGGATGTCCAGAGGGAGGTCGAGCGCCCGAGCCGGCGTGGCGAGATGGTCGGCGACGGCACGGACCCAGTCCTGCAGCTCCGCCCGATCCTCGACGAGGTCGGCGGCCGGGAAGCGGCGACGCAATTCGTCGAGCAATGCCGCGGGATCATCGTCGAAGGCGGTCGCGCACACACCGCGCGCACTGGCGGCCAGCAGCATGGGCCCGACCGCCGTGTCGGCGATGGTATAGCGGATCCGTTCGCCGGCGCCGCCCCGGCGCTTGGCGCCGGGCGTCATGCCAAGCCCGGACCCTGCAGCCTCGTAGGCCCGGGAGGGCGATCCGAAGCCCGCCGCATAGACCGCCTCCGTCACGGTCGTTCCGGCTTCGAGCGCCGTCGACAGCTTGCGCAGCTTGGCGGTCCGCGCATAAGCGCCCGGGGTCGCGCCCATCACCTGGGTAAAGACCCGATGGAAGTAGTGACGGCTCATGCCGGCGGCGTCCGCCATAGCCGAAAGGGTGGGGGTTGTCTCGCTTCGCTCGATCGACATGCAAGCGGCCTCGACGGCGCGGCGGTGCCGCTCGACGGCCGAGGCCTCGTTCGGCCGGCAACGTTTGCAGGGCCGCAAGCCCGAAGCTTCCGCTTCGGCTGCGGTGCGGAAAAACCGGATGTTCTCGGGGCGGGCCTGTCGCGACGGGCAGGACGGCCGGCAATAGATCCCGGTCGTCACCACGCCGACATAAAACTCGCCGTCGGCGGAAGGATCGCGTGAGCGGACCGCCGCCCAGCAACGGGCCTGATCGAGGGGTGTTGGCATATCGAGCATTGACGCCTCCTGTGTGGCGACCTTCCTAGGCCGCCGGAACACGTTCGCGCCACCCGAGCGTTGCTTTTTCATTCGGTTCGGGCCGATGGCGAATCAGCTTCATTCCGGGTTCGGCAGATTGCCCAATGTTGCGGCCGTCCGGATCGAGAAGACAGACGGCATAGTAGCTGGGAGTGTGGTCCCGTAGGCCCGGCGCGCCGTTGACCCGTCTCTCTGCCGCGTGCCGCGCCCTACCGGTTCGTCTTGGCTCGGGCGCAATTCAAGATTAGATGATCGGCTTCCTGTCCAACTTTCGGGTCGAGCCTCATGCCTCCGTTCCGCTCCCGCACCACCACCCACGGCCGCAACATGGCGGGCGCCCGGGGACTGTGGCGCGCCACCGGCATGAAGGATTCGGACTTCGGCAAGCCAATAATCGCGGTGTGCAATTCGTTCACGCAATTCGTGCCCGGCCACGTGCATTTGAAGGATCTCGGCCAGTTGGTGGCGCGCGAGATCGAGGCGGCGGGCGGCGTCGCCAAGGAATTCAATACCATTGCGGTCGATGACGGCATCGCCATGGGTCACGATGGCATGCTCTACAGCCTGCCCTCGCGCGAGATCATCGCCGATAGCGTCGAGTACATGGTGAATGCGCATTGCGCCGACGCGATGGTGTGCATTTCCAACTGCGACAAGATCACCCCCGGCATGCTGATGGCGGCGCTCCGGCTCAACATCCCGGTCGTGTTCGTTTCTGGCGGCCCCATGGAGGCCGGCAAGATCAACCTGCGCGGCAAGGTGCAGGCGCTCGACCTCGTCGACGCCATGGTGGCGGCGGCCGACGACAGTATGACCGAGGACGAGGTCAACCTCATCGAGCGTTCGGCGTGCCCGACATGCGGCTCCTGTTCGGGCATGTTCACCGCGAATTCGATGAACTGCCTCACCGAGGCACTGGGCCTGTCGCTGCCCGGCAACGGTTCGACCCTCGCCACCCACGCGGATCGCAAGCGGCTCTTCGTCGAAGCCGGCCATCTCGTGGTCGATCTGGCGCGCCGCTACTACGAGCTGGACGACGCCTCCGTGCTGCCGCGCTCGATCGCCAGTTTCCAAGCTTTCGAGAACGCCATGACGCTCGACATCGCCATGGGCGGCTCGACCAACACCGTGCTGCATCTGCTGGCGGCCGCGCATGAGGGCGAGATCCCCTTCACCATGACCGATATCGACCGGCTGTCGCGACGCGTCCCCGTACTGTGCAAAGTGGCCCCGGCCAAGAGCGACGTGCACATGGAAGACGTGCATCGCGCCGGCGGCATCATGGCGATCTTGGGCGAACTCGACCGTGCCGGCCTGCTGCATACCGATGTCGGCTCCGTCCATGCCGAGACGCTCGGCGCCGCGCTCGATCGTTGGGACGTCGCCCGCACGACGAGCGAGAGCGTCCACAAGTTCTACCAAGCCGCGCCGGGCGGCGTGCCCACGCAAGTGGCCTTCAGCCAGGAGCGCCGCTACGAAGCGGTCGACCTCGACCGCGAAGCCGGCACCATCCGCGATGCGGCCCATGCGTTCAGCCAGGATGGCGGATTGGCGGTGCTCTACGGCAACCTCGCGGAGGACGGCTGCATCGTGAAGACGGCAGGGGTCGACGCGTCCATTCTCGTCTTTGCCGGGAACGCGCGAGTGTTCGAGAGCCAGGACGCGGCGGTCAACGGCATTTTGGGCGGCAACGTGGTGCCGGGCGACGTGGTGGTGATCCGCTACGAGGGCCCGCGCGGCGGCCCCGGCATGCAGGAGATGCTCTATCCGACGAGCTATCTGAAGTCGAAGAAGCTCGGCAAGGTCTGCGCGCTGGTGACGGACGGCCGCTTTTCGGGCGGCTCGTCGGGCCTGTGCATCGGCCATGTGTCGCCGGAAGC
>JBBPYT010000173.1:0-2776 GCA_038199665.1 Hyphomicrobiales bacterium | reverse complement strand
TCCGGCGAGTTCCGTGCCGGAGCTCAAGAGGCGAAGCGCCGCAGAGCCCACCAGAGTCGCTCCGGCGCTGTCGCCGCAGAGCACCAGCGGGCGAGAGGCGGTTCCGGGCCACGGTGTCGCGCCACTCGCCGCCGCGCCGATGGCGGCCAGCACGTCGTCGAGAGCCGCCGGACAGGTGTGTTCGGGTGCAAGCCGATAATCGACCGCGATGACGTCGGCGCCGGTCCGTTCCGCGATCCGCGCCACGATCCCGTCGTGGCTGTCCAGCGAGCCCACGATGAAGCCGCCGCCGTGAGCATAGAGGACGTTGCCGTGCGCTGCCGCATTTGCCGGGCGATAGCGGCGAAGTCTCAGCGCCCTCCCCTCGACCATCAGCAGGCCGTCCTCGGTGGCGACGCCGGCCGGACGCGCCAACCCGAAGGTCCGCGCATAGTCGTCGTAGAGCTTCCGCTGCTCGACGACGCTGCGGCTCGCCGCATCCGACGGATAGAAGCGCTCCGTGTCGGCGATGAAAGCCCTGATGTCCGGATCGATCATGATCCAATCGTCCTTGTGCCCGGGCAATCGCCCGCGCAAGTCTACCGGTTGCGTCGAGGGCGATCCGCTTGCTTGTGCGCCTTTGCGCAAATCGACGCAAAGGCCATTGGCGAACCCATATGTCGTCGTGCTAGCATCCGTTGCAAAGCCGATCGAGCGCGGCCCGCGCCCTGCATCCAACGAGGGCGCGCCTCGGGCTCGGAGCTGCCGAGATGGGCTGCCGCGAACCGCTGCGTTGGACGGAGGGAAGCTGATGATGGTGTTTCGATGGGCGGGCGCCGCCCTGTTCGGTGCCGCTCTGGCGCTGGGTGCCGGTTCCACGGTTCAGGCCAAGGATTGGACCAAGGTCACGATCGCCACCGAAGGCGCTTATGAGCCCTGGAACTTCGTTCAACCCGACGGCCAACTCGCCGGTTTCGAAGTCGATCTGGCCCACGAATTGTGCACCCGGATGAAGGTCCAGTGCACGGTGATCCAGCAGGACTGGGACGGCATGATCCCGGCGCTGAACGCCGGCAAGTTCGACGGCATCATGGCCGGAATGAATATCACGCCCCAACGCCTGGAGGTGATCAACTTCTCCGATGCCTACGCGAGCGGGCCCGCAGGGTTCCTCGTGCCGAAATCGAGCTCGCTCAGCAAGCTGCCCGGCACCGGCACGATACTTAACTTGTCGAAGGACGATCCAGCCAACAAGCAGACCATCGATGCCATGCGGACCATGCTGAAAGGCAAGACCATCGGCGTGCAGGTCGCCACCATTCACGCCAACTTCCTCGACAAGTATTTCAAGGATGTGGCCACCATCCAGGAATATAAAACAACCGAACAACACGACCTCGACCTCATGTCGGGCCGGATCGACGCCGCTTTCGCCGAAGCCTCTTATTTCACCACGACCCTGACCAAGCCCGAAGCCAAGGACCTGACGCTTGCCGGCGCTGAATTCCGTGGCGGTGACATCTTCGGTCGAGGCGTCGGCGTCGGGCTCCGCAAATCGGACACCGACCTCAAGGCCATGTTCGACAAGGCCGTCCAGTCGGCCAAGGCGGACGGCACGCTCAAAAAAATCCAGGACAAGTGGTTCAAGCTCGACATGAGTCCGCCGAGCTGAGCGGTCGCACCATCGTCACGGTGGGACTTGAAGGATGGGCTATTTCGAACTGATGGGGTTCGGGGCAACGGGCTGGGGCGGCGCAATGCTCCAGGCCACCTTGACGACGCTCGCGGTAGCCATGGTGGCGCTTCTCATCGGTGCGATTGTCGGCGCCGCGGTGGCGGGCGCCAAGCTGTCGAGGCATCTGGGGCTGCGGGCGATCGGCGACGTCTACACGACGGTGCTGCGCGGCGTACCAGACCTTTTGGTCATTTATCTGATCTACTTCGGCGGCAGCAGCATCGTGACCCACCTCGGCCATGCCCTCGGGACCGAAGGGTTTCTCGGCATGCCCTCCTTTCTGGCGGGCGCGCTCGCCGTCGGTCTCGTCTCGGGCGCCTATCAGGCGGAAGTGTTCCGCGGCGCCTGTCTGGCGGTCCCACGCGGCCAGATGGAAGCCGCCAAGGCCGTCGGCATGGGCTCCATGCTCCGATTCCGGCGCGTGCTCGTGCCGCAGGTTTTGGCTCTCGCGCTTCCAGGGCTCGGCAACGTATGGCAGCTCGCCCTCAAGGAATCGGCGCTGATTTCGGTCACCGGCCTCGTTGAACTGCTGCGCATGAGCCAGATCGGGTCAGGTTCGACGCGCCAGCCTTTCGCCTTCTACATGACAGCGGGCGCGCTCTATCTGGTGCTCACGTCTGCCTCGACCTTTTTGTTCGGCAAGGCCGAGTTCCGGATGACGCGCTCGATGCGACGACTCTAGGCCCCGGGGGACATGGCTATGGATTTCGCCTTCATGGCGGAAATCACGGGACAATTGCTGAGAGGCCTTCCGCTCACGCTGGAACTCTTCGCGGTCTCGACCGCCATCGGCGCGCTTGTGGCGGGGCTTGTCACCTGGGCGCGGCGGAGAGGGCCCGCGGTCGTCAGCCGGGCCGCCGACGCCTATGTGTTCGTGTTTCGCGGAACGCCGCTCCTGGTGCAGCTGTTCCTCATCTATTACGGGCTGAGCCAGTTCCCGGCCGTGCGGGCGAGCTTATTCTGGCCGTTCCTGCGCGATCCGTTCTGGTGCTCGGTCCTGGCCCTGGCGCTCAACACCGGCGCCTATTCGAGCGAGATCTTCCGCGGCGCGCTGCTCGCCGT
>JBBPYT010000172.1:0-6282 GCA_038199665.1 Hyphomicrobiales bacterium | reverse complement strand
CTTCGGTTCGCGATTACCAGCGCTACGATCCGGGTCCGGGTCCGGACTGGCGCGTCTTCGACGGCTATGGACGCCTGGTGGAAGCCTTCGGGGCGCGAGCGCCCGTATCGCTCGGGACGACGGTCACCCGCATCGATCATTCCGCCAAGGACAGGATTGCGATCGACACGGCGACCGGCGCCATCAAGTGCAAGGCCGTCGTGGTGACGGTTTCGACCAATGTCCTGGCCGGGGGGGCGATCAGCTTCGTTCCGGGGCTGCCCGACAGGATGCAAGCGGCGGCGCAGTTGCCGCTCGGCTTGGCGAACAAACTGTTTCTCAGCATGGAAGGTCCCGATGACCTGCCGCGAGACGGCCATCTCCTGGGCACGCCCTACCGCACCGGAACGGGCGCCTATCAGATCCGCGCGTCCGGCCGGCCGATCATCGAGGCCTATTTCGCCGGTCAACTCGCGCGTGGGCTTGAACGTGAGGGGGAAGCTGCCGCCTTCGCCTTCGCGCAGGAGGAATTGGCCGGGCATTTCGGCGCCAACTTTCGTCGCCGGCTATCGCCAGCCGCGATATCGGGCTGGCACGAGGATCCCCTCTTCAGAGGTGCCTATTCCTATGCCAAGCCGGGCGCCGCGGATTGCCGTGCCGTGCTTGCCGCACCGGTCGATGGGCGCCTGTTCTTTGCGGGCGAAGCCTGTTCGCCCCATGCCTTCTCGACCGCGCATGGGGCTTACGAGAGCGGCATCACGGCTGCCGCCGCGGTACTGGCGGAACTGAAACAGGACTTGCCCAGAGCCAGGAAATCCTCTCGCTGAGCGTCCGCTCACGAGAACGGGGGCGAGCCTGCCCGTGAGGTCAGGACGACAGGTGCTTGAGGCCGCTACGGATCAGCGCGGCCGTCTCGGCCTCATCCCCGAGCGCCTTCACCGCCGCGCCGACGCCCGAGACCGCCTGCGGTCGGCCGTAACCCAAGTTCATCAAGGCCGACACGGCGTCCTCGATATTGCGCGGCAGCGGCGCCGAAACGCCCTGGCCCGGCAAGCCGAGGTCGGCGGCCGAGCCTTCCGGCCCCTTGTCCTTCAGTTCGGCCACAATGCGGGCCGCGAGCTTGGGTCCGACCCCCGGAGCGCGCGATACTGCGGTCCTGTCGCCGCCTGCGATGGCCGAGGCAAGCTCGCCGGCCGACAGCGTCCCGAGGATCGCCAGCGCTACCTTGGCACCGACCCCCTGCACGCCCTGGAGAAGCCGGAACCAGTCGCGTTCGAGGTCGGACCCGAAGCCATAGAGCCGGATCATGTCCTCCCGGACATGGGTTTCGATGGCCAGCGATGCCCGCTCCCCGACCCGTGGCAGCGCCGCCAGGGTGCGGGTCGAGCAATGCACCAGATAGCCGACGCCGCCCACATCCAGGATGACGGTCTCGGCTCCCCGATCATCGACCGTCCCGGTCAGTTTCCCGATCATGGCATCCCCGCGCGGGCGAGCGCCGCAACGAGGTTCGGCGGGCGGCGATGATGTGCGTGGGTGACCGCCACCGCCAGAGCGTCGGCCGCATCGGCACTCGCCGCGTTGCTGCGGGGCAGCAGAAACTTCAGCATGGCCGCCACCTGCTGCTTTTCCGCATGCCCCGTCCCGGTAATGGTCTTCTTGACCAGATTGGCCGAGTATTCCGCGACCGAAAGCCCCGCCAGCGCCGGGACGACGAGCGCGATGCCGCGCGCCTGGCCGAGCTTCAGGGTCGATTGCGGGTCGCGGTTGACGAAGGTTTCCTCGACGGCCGCCTCGTCGGGAGCATGTTCGGCAATGACCCCCGCGAGCCCCTCATGCAAAAGCCGCAGCCGTTCGCTCAGGGCGACGCCGGAGAGGGTGTGGATCGCTCCGGACGCGATGAATGACAGGCGCGAACCCTCTGCCGCAATCATCCCCCAGCCGGTGTGGCGCAGGCCGGGATCGATACCGAGAATGCGGACGGAGGAGCTCATCGACCTGCGCCTTCGGCCCGACGAGCCACCGAAGGCGCGTCCGAGGAGGAGGGGGCTGGAGCCGCCGCGCGGGATACAGCCAATCTCGGGGCATGTCTCAATCTAAGCCTTCGGGCATGGGCAAGCCGTGCAGCCTGAGGAACGGTACCGCGGCTGTCGGTAAGGAGAGCAAGGTCAAGCGCCCATCTTGGCGATGAGCGCGTCCGATATTTCGAAATTGGCATAGACGTTCTGTACGTCGTCGTTGTCCTCCAGCGCGCCGACCAGCTTCAGAATCTTCTCGCCGGCCTCATCGTCGACGGCGATCGTATTCTGCGGCCGCCAAACGAGGCTCGCCCGACGCGGCTCGCCGAATTTCGCTTCGAGCGCCCGCGAGACGTCGCGAAGTCCCTCGAGCGACGTCAACACCTCGTGGCCGTCCTCGCTCGTCGACACATCGTCGGCGCCCGCCTCGATGGCGGCCTCCATCATGCTATCCTCGGATGCGACCTTGGCCTCGTACTCGATGCGGCCGATGTGATCGAACATGAATGACACGGCGCCGGTTTCCGCCAGCGCTCCGCCGGACTTGGTGAAGTAGGACCGGACCTCGCCCGCCGTGCGGTTGCGGTTGTCGGTCAGGGCCTCGACGATGACTGCGACGCCGCCGGGCCCGTAGCCCTCGTAGCGCACCTCGTCATAGATCTCGCCGTCGGCGCCGGCCGCCTTCTTGATCGCCCGCTCGATGTTGTCCTTGGGCATGTTCTCGGCGCGGGCCGCGAGAACGGCCGCGCGCAACCGTGGGTTCATGACAGGATCGGGCAGGCCGAGTTTGGCCGAGACCGTGATTTCGCGCGCGAGCTTGGAAAACAGCTTGGACCGCACCGCGTCCTGCTTGCCTTTCTTGTGCATGATATTCTTGAATTGGCTATGGCCGGCCATGACGGTCTCGCGGGACTGGGCTCAAGATCGAGCGGAAAATCGGGGAAACAGCGGCACTGGCACAGCATCGGTTTTCAGAACCGCCTTGCGATTCCCAAACCGATGGAACTGCTCGCCCTTCTTATGCCGGAGCGTCGTCGTTTCGGCGATAACGCTCTAGCGCAAAATCGTCGTATAAACAAAGCACGGGTGCGCGGCTGCGTCTCAACGATGGCCAGACGGCAGGCCGAGCGACACCGCTCCTCACCGCCGGCCGCGCGAGCGTCCCCGCGTTGCCAAAGCGTCGAACGATTTCAGGCGCTCGGGCCGGCCTCTTTCGCCATTGATTTTGGGGTTCAGCCCTTTGATGACCTTCTCGGCCTGAACCTTGAATTCGGCACGTGCCTTCTCGGCACGGAGCCGAATACCAAGCTTGAGCTTGTCGCCCTGCTCCCTCAGCTCTTCGCCCAGCAGTTCGGTTCCGCTCTTCAGCTTCATCAGGAAGTCCGCGCCGGGCTGGGATTCCCGCGAGCGGGCGGCCGCCGGCGTCGAGCGATAAATCCAGACGCGCGCCGGTGGCAGGTTCAGCCATACGGGCGGCGAAACTTCGGCATGGAACCCAGACGCCCTGCAGAGGAGCCTCGGCATGGGCGAAGCGATGCCGTAGGTGAATTGTACGAAAGCGGCTCCGGGGCGGAGCAGGGTGAAGGCGTCGGCCAATAGCGCCAACCGATGCCGTTCGGGCCGGGTGCGGAGGGGTAGACTCGACACGATCGCCGAGGCGGGGCAATCGAGCGCTCCCTTAAGCGTTTCAGCCAAGCGGTAGGCATCCCCCTGGACGATCCGCACCCCTTTGTAACGCCGAGCCAGAAGCTTGCAGAACTTCGGCTCGAACTCCACCAGCACGAGCCTTTCGCGGGCGATTCCGCGATCGATCAAGGCTTCCGTGACCGGTCCGGTTCCGGGTCCGAGTTCGATCACCGGCCCGGGGATGGCAGGATCGACATATTGCGCCATGGCGCGGGCCAGAAATCGTCCCGAGGGCGACACCGCTCCGGTTCCGAGCGGGTTCTCGAACCAGGTCTTGATGAATCTTGCCTCATCCGCCAACCGCTCTTCGAGCGTTGCTTTGGAAGAAGCGTGATGCTCCTGTCGCGAACTCACTGGCAATTTGCCCCTTGATGCCATTTCCGCCCGACCTCGGCTGGTTGTCCGGCACCGAAGCCGTCCAGCGGTTTTCCGATGCCTGCACGCCACCGCACCTGGCGCCCAAACCGTCTCTGCCGAAGGTTCACCGTGAGCCCCGACACAATAGATAAACCTGACGCCTGGTTCCCAAGTGCCCGGGTAGCCTTTATTCACCCGCCCAATAGCCCTGCGGGCCATCCTGACGCCGACGCATCGGGCGGCGATCCGACCTGTTAGACGTCAATTGCTGAGGTTGTCGAAAAACTCCCTCATCTTCGTAAAGAAACCCGCGGCTTCGGGATTGGTTTTCGTGGACGACACAGAATCGAACTCAGTCAAAAGATCGCGCTGACGCCTGGTCAGGTTCTGGGGCGTTTCGACGACCGCCTGGATGTAAAGGTCGCCGAGGTCGCGCGAGCGCAGCACCGGCATGCCCTTGTTCCTGATCCGGAACTGCTTGCCGGATTGCGTGCCCTCCGGAATCTTCACCTTGGCGTCGCTGCCATCGAGCGTCGGCACCGTGAACTCGCCGCCGAGCGCAGCCTGCACCATGGAGATCGGCACGCGGCAATAGAGATCGGCACCATCGCGCTGGAAGAAGGGATGGGGCTTCACGGCCAGGAAGATATAGAGATCTCCGGCAGGGCCTCCCCGCAGGCCCGCCTCCCCCTCGCCTGCGAGCCGGATCCGCGTTCCGTCCTCGACGCCGGCCGGCACATTGACCGACAAGGCGCGTTCCCGCGTTACCCGGCCCGAACCGGCGCAGGCCGAACAAGGATTGTCGATCACCTCGCCGCGGCCGCCGCAGGTGGGGCAGGTCCGCTCGATCGCGAAGAAGCCCTGCTGGGCCCGAACACGGCCGTGACCGCCGCAGGTGGCGCAAGCCCGGGGCTTCGACCCCGGCTTGGCGCCGGATCCCGTGCACAATTCGCAGGCCACGGAAATCGGCATCTTCACGGTCGCGGTCTTGCCCTTGAAGGCCTCCTCGAGCGTGATTTCCATGTTGTAGCGGAGATCGGAGCCGCGTTCGCGTCCGCCGGACCTGCCGCGCGAGCGTCCCATCATGTCGCCGAACAGATCGTCGAAGATGTCGGCCATGGAGGACGAGAATCCTTCGCCCATGCCGCCGGCATTCTCGAATGCGGCATGGCCGAAGCGGTCGTAAGCCGCCCGTTTCTGGCCGTCCGACAGACACTGATAGGCCTCGTTCAACTCCTTGAACTTGCTTTCGGCCTCGTGGTCGCCCGGGTGCCGATCGGGATGGCATTGCAGGGCCGCTTTGCGAAAGGCTGATTTCAGGTCGACATCCGTTGCGGTCTTGGCAACGCCCAAAGTTTCGTAAAAGTCACGCTTGGCCATCGAAGGCTGATCCAAACCTACACGAATGTTTGACCCCGGCGCCTGCCCTGCAAGCGTCCGGACTATCGGCTCACCAATTCAGGCCCGGCGGATCGATCGATCACCGAGAGCAGGGGAGACCGTCGCGACGGGTCCACCCGGGCCATCATTGGCGCACGGCGGACCCAATCATAGCAAGACCGCGATCTTGCCATGGGCCGCGGCCAACCGATTCTGCCCTATGCCACCCACGATAAGTGGTGCCATGACGGCGCCCGAGGAGCAAGGCCGAAGAACCGGCGCGGAACTTCCCGCGCCGGTCGAGAGTTAGAGCCCTTCGTGCTGCGACCTGGAAGGTTCAGGCTGGAAGGGTCAGGCCCGACGCTTCTTCTCGTCGTCGCCCACTTCCTTGAAATCCGCATCGATCACTTCGTCCGCAGCATTGTGGTCGCCGCCACCACCGGGTGCCGTTCCGCCGCCTTCGCCGCCGGCGCTGGCCTTGTACATCGCCTCGCCAAGCTTCATCGAGGCCTGCATGAGATCGTTGGTCCTGGCCTTGATGGCTTCGACATCCTCACCCTCGACCACGGGCCGCAATGCCGCGATCGAGCCTTCGACCGCGCTGCGGTCTGCCGCCGATACCTTGTCGCCGTATTCCTGCAGCGACTTTTCCGTGGAATGGATCATCGCCTCGGCTTGATTCTTGGCATCGATCAGTTCACGCCGCTTCTTGTCCTCGGCAGCATGCAGTTCGGCGTCCTTCACCATCTTGTCGATGTCGCTGTCGGACAAGCCGCCCGACGCCTGGATCCGGATCTGCTGTTCCTTGTTGGTCGCCTTGTCCTTCGCCGTGACGTTGACGATGCCGTTAGCGTCGATGTCG
>JBBPYT010000171.1:0-8486 GCA_038199665.1 Hyphomicrobiales bacterium | reverse complement strand
GCTTCTGGCTTTCCCGAGGGTCTGACAAGCCGAACTCCGGCGACGGCCGGAGCAAGTCGGGCGGCCACGGCACAAGGAAAGACGCGTCGCAGCACGGCCGGCGCGCGCGGCAGCGGCGGGAGTCGGTGAGCCCTCGCTCGACGCACGCTGTGGCAACAAGAAGGGCCTGGTCCTGGACGTCCGGCGCCGCAACATCGATCCCTGGATGCCGCTCGGCGCTTGACAGCCGAGCTCCGGTTTTCGAGGATCGGCGAAACGAACAACGGGATCGCCGCCGCCGGATGCCCAACAGACCAAGCGCATCCGAATGGTCCCGGCAGATCGAGCGCGCCGCGACCCTTGTGGCCCATGACGAAGGCCATGCCTTCGAGGCCGTCGTTCCGGCCATCGTGCAGACATCGCTCTTCATCTTCTCGTCGTTCGCCGAGATGGCGCAGACCTTCGCGGGCCACAAGCGGCGTAACGTCTATTCCCGCACCACGAACCCGACGGTCGAGGCTTTCGAGGCCAAAATGGCCTTGCTGGAAGCCGCCGACGGCGCGATCGGCTTTCCAAGCGGCATGGCGGCCATCTCGGGAGCCGTGCTGGCCTTCGTCGAACCGGGGGACCGGATCGTCGCGGTCCGGCACCTCTATCCGGACGCCTATCGGCTGTTCGAGACCCTGCTGAAGCGATTCCGCATCGCTGTCTCTTATGTGGACGGGCGCGATCTTGCGGCCGTCGACAGGGCCCTGCCTGGCGCAAAGCTGTTCTACATGGAAAGCCCGACGAGCTGGACCATGGAGGCCCACGATGTCGGCGCCCTGGCGGCGGCGGCCAAGCGGCACGGCGCGCTGTCGGTCATCGACAACAGCTGGGCAACACCGGTCTTCCAGCAGCCGGCGACGCTCGGGGTCGACCTCGTGGTCCATTCGGCGTCGAAATATATCGGCGGCCACAGCGACACGGTGGCGGGCGTCGTGGCCGGCAGGGCCGATCTGATCGAAACGATCCGCCGCACCATCTGCCCCTACATCGGGGCCAAGCTCGCACCGTTCGAAGCCTGGCTGCTGCTGCGCGGCCTGCGCACCTTGCCGGCGCGCCTCGTCCGGCATCAGGCCTCGGCCCTGACCATCGCCCGGCGCCTCGCCGACCATCCCGCCGTCACGGCGATCCATCATCCCGGCCTCGAAGGACCGCTGCCCCGGGGGCTTGCGGGGACGTCGGGCCTGTTCTCCTTCGAATTCGACCCCGCGGTCGACATTCCGCGCTTCTGCGATACGCTGCAGTTGTTCCAGCTCGGCGTCAGTTGGGGCGGACACGAAAGCCTGGTCGTTCCGGCGCTCGTCACCCGCGTTCAGGCGGCGGGGCCGAATTCGGCGCTCGATTTCGGCGTGCCGGAAACCATGGTCCGCCTGCACATCGGACTGGAAAGCACCGAAGCGCTGTGGGACGATCTGGCCGGCGCCATCGATGCCGCGCGCCGTTAGATCAGAAGGCAATCCCGATGAAGCCCGTTTTCCTCGCCGCAGCCGCAGCCCTTCTCGCCGCCGGCCCGGCTTTGGCCGATACGACGTTGAAACTGACCGAGGTCATCACCAGTCCAGAGCGGACCGATACGCTGAAGAGCATCGTCAAGACCTTCGAGGACGCCAATCCCGGCACCCACGTCGAGATCACGTCGCTGCCCTGGGGGCAGGCGTTCGAGAAGTTCGCCACGATGGTGTCGGCCGGCGACACGCCTGACGTCGTCGAAATGCCCGACCGCTGGCTGTCCCTCTACGCCAACGGCGGGCGGCTCGAAAACCTCGAGCCTTACCTGGCCCAATGGGACCATACGGCCGAGCTGAACGACCGCACCCTGCAAATGGGCCGCTATGTGAAGAACACGGCGTATGCGCTGCCGTACGGGTTCTATCTGCGGGCTTTGTTCTACAACAAGACGCTTTTCAAGCAGGCCGGTATCGCCGCCCCGCCGAAGACGATGGAAGAGTTCGCCGACGACGCCAAGAAAGTGTCGGGCATTGCCGGCAAGTCCGGCTACTGCCTGCGCGGCGGCCCCGGCGGTCTCAACGGGTGGGTTATGTTCTCCGCCGCGCAGGCTGGCACCAACCGGTTCTTCAAGGACGACGGAACCTCGACCTTCGCCGAACCCGAATGGGTCAAGGGCATTGCCTGGCTGGTGGACCTCTACAAGAACGGCTACGCCCCGAAGGACAGCGTCAACTGGGGCTTCAACGAGGTGGTGGCCGGCTTCTATTCGGGGACCTGCGCCATGCTCGACCAGGATCCCGACGCGCTGATCGCGGTCGCCGAGCGCATGAAGCCGGAAGACTTCGGCGTGGCGCCCATGCCCAAGGGACCAGCCGGCAAGGCTTTCCCCACCATCGGCTACGCCAGCTGGTCGATGTTCGCCAACAGCCAGCACAAGGACCTGGCCTGGAAGCTGATCGCCACCCTCGATGGGCCGGCGGGCAACATCGCCTGGAACAAGCGGATCGGCGCGCTGCCCATCTACAAGACTGCCGAGAGCGACCCCTTCTACGCCGGCGAACAGTTCAAGGGCTGGTTCGCCGAACTCGCCGACAAGGACGTGGTCCCCACCATCATGCCGACCTACCTCTCGGGCTTTGCCTATTTCGCCGACTCGCTCGTAGTGAAGACGAGCCAACAGGCCCTGCTCGGTCAATTGTCTCCCCCCGAGGTCGGCACGCAATGGGCCGACTATCTCACCAAGGCGCAGACGAAGTTCCTGGCCGGGAAGTAAGGGCAGCGCAGATGATCGGCTCGCGCGGCTGCCCGGCTCAAGGCCGGGCATGATGGAGCGGCAGGCTGCAAACCGTCGCCGCCGCGCAGGCTACGGCCATCCCTCCGCCAGGGCTCGGCCCTCGCCAGCGCCGGATTCGCAATGACCACGCTGGACGCAGCCGGGCCCAGGCCCGCCGGCGCCGCTCTCCGCCGGCTCCGCATCGCCGTTGAGCCCTATCTCTATACCCTGCCGGCGGTGTTCCTGATCGCCGCGATCATGCTGGTGCCCCTGGTCATCGGTCTGTCCTATGCGTTCCGCGACATCACCCTGCTCGATCCGACGAGCGGCGGCTTCGTCGGGCTGGACCATTTCCGCGACCTCGCGGCGGACGGAAATTTCTGGAACGCGCTTAACAACACCGTGCTTTGGACGGCAGCTTCCGTGCTGCTGCAGTTCTTTCTCGGGCTGGGGCTTGCCTTGCTGCTGAACCGGCCCTTTCCGGGCCGTGGCCCGATCCAGGCGCTGGTGTTCCTGCCCTGGGCGGTCCCGAGCTTCCTGTCGGGGCTGAACTGGGCATGGCTGTTCAATCCCGTCGTGGGGCCGATCCCGCATTGGCTCTTCGCCCTCGGGCTGATGGGCGCGCCCGACAACATCCTGTCCGATCCGCGCCACGCTCTTTGGGGGCCGATCGTCGCCAACGTGTGGTGGGGCGTCCCGTTCTTCGCCATCACGCTTCTGGCGGCCCTGCAATCGATTCCGGACGACATCTACGAAGCGGCCGCCATCGACGGGGCCGGCGCCGTCGAGCGATTCCGCTCCACCACCGTGCCTTTTCTGGCCCCCACCATCGCCATCACGGTGCTGCTCCGCACCGTGTGGATCGCCAATTTCGCCGATCTGATCGTGGTGATGACCCGAGGCGGACCGGCGGACTCGACGCAGATCCTGGCGAGCTACATCTTCACGCAAGCCTTCCAGCGGCTCGATTTCGGCTATGCCTCGGCGATCGCGGCGGTGCTGCTGGTCCTGCTTCTCGCTTACGCCATGACCGTTCTCGTGCTGCGGCGCGCCCTCGTGCGGAGGATGTGATGCGCTCCATGCCGTTGCGTCGCACTCTCGGCTGGGGGCTGCACTACGGAATCCTGGGGCTGTATCTCGTTTTCGCGCTGTTCCCGCTGTTCTGGCTCGTCAAGGTTTCGGTGACGCCGAACGACCTTCTTTACAGCGAAGGCGTGAGGCTGTGGCCGTCGCGTGCCAACCTCGAGCATTATGCGTCGGTCGTGACGCACACGGATTTCCCGCTTTTCTTTCGGAACAGCGTGGTCGTGTCGACCGCCACGGCCATCTTCTCGACGTGCTGCGCGGCCGCTGGCGGCTATGCGTTTTCCCGCTTTTCGTTCGGCGGAAAATTCTGGATCGTCGGACTGATGCTCGTGACCCAGATGTTTCCGCTGGTCATGATCATCGCGCCGATCTTCCGGTTGTTAGGCCCCCTCGGCCTGACCAATAGCCTCACCGGCCTGGTGATCGTCTATACGGCCTTCAATGTTCCCTTCGCGACCTTCCTGATGCAGAGCTTCTTCGACGCCATTCCCAGGGAACTCGAAGAGGCCGCCATGATCGACGGCGAAACGCGCTTCGGGGCGCTCCTGCGAATCATCCTGCCATTGACCCTGCCGGGCCTCGCCGCGACACTCGGCTTCGTGTTCACGGCCGCCTGGAGCGAACTCCTGTTCGCCCTCATGCTCAACTCCTCGACGGCCGCCAGCACATTCCCCGTGGGGCTGCTGTCCTTCGTGTCCAAGTTCTCGGTCGATTTCGGGCAGATGATGGCGGCCGGGGTGCTGGCGCTCATCCCGGTCTGCGGCTTCTTCTTCTTGATCCAACGCTACCTGGTGCAGGGCCTCACGGCCGGCGCCGTCAAGGGCTGATCCGATGAGCGCGATCGAGATCCTCGGCGTTCGGAAGGACTTCGGCTCCGTGCCCGTGCTGCGCGGCATCGACCTTGCCATCGCGCCTGGAGAATTCGTCGTCCTGGTCGGCCCGTCGGGCTGCGGGAAATCGACCCTGCTGCGCCTGATCGCCGGCCTCGAAGATCTCTCGGCCGGCGAGATCCGCATCGGCGGCCGCAAGGTCGACGACTTGCCACCCAAGGACCGCGACCTGGCCATGGTGTTCCAATCCTATGCCCTCTACCCTCACATGACGGTGCGCGGCAACATGAGCTACAGCCTGAAGCTGCGCCGCACGCCGGCCGAAAAGATCGCCGACACGGTGAAGCGTGCCGCCGTCAAGCTCGGGCTGCTTGGGCTCCTCGACCGCAAGCCTCGGGCATTGTCCGGCGGGCAACGCCAGCGCGTCGCCATGGGACGAGCCATAGTGCGGGCGCCAAAGGCCTTCCTGTTCGACGAACCGCTGTCGAACCTCGACGCGCGCCTGCGCGAACAGATGCGTTTCGAAATCCGCAAGCTGCATCGCGACCTCGGCGCCACGTCGATCTACGTCACCCACGACCAGATCGAGGCCATGACGATGGCGGACCGGATCGTCGCCATGAACGAGGGGACGATTCAGCAGGTCGGCACGCCGCAGGACCTTTACGACAATCCTGCCAACACCTTCGTGGCAGGCTTCATCGGCTCGCCCGCCATGAACTTCGTCGACGGCATGGCGACCTTTGGCCAAGCGGCCACCGAGCTTGCCATCGGAACCGAACGCTTTGCCCGGCTGCCCGCCATGAGGATGCCAGGAAGCGCCGACCCACCGCGGGACGGGCGTGTCATCGTCGGGTTGCGGCCCGAACGCATCGCGATTGCCGAAACCGGGGCTGGTGCCATCGTGGATCTTGTCGAGCCGACGGGCCTCGGCTCGGTCGTCCACCTGGATCTGGCCGGGCAGCCCGTGAAGCTGTTCACCACGGACCGGCGTCCGCTCGCCGTCGGCGAACACATTTCACTTCGGGTCGCAGCCGAAGACGTTCTGCTGTTCGATCGGAACACCGGCCTGCGCCTCCGCGCCGCCGGGTGAGGGGGCCGGGTCGGGATCGGCCAGCGCTCCGCCTACGTTTGGAGGTCGCGAACGATCGCGGCGCGGGCCCTAACGTCTTCGGCCAAGAGGTGGACGTGAATCTCGTTGGCGCCCGCCGCGATGGCACGATGCAAGCGCCCGCCCTCGAAAAACAGATCGGGATGCCGACCCGTTTCGCCGATGAAAAGGATCTGGCGGTCGCCATCGCGGCGGTGCGCGACCGCCACGACAACCGCTTGTTCGAAGCGGGGACACCGATCCGCGCAGCGCCCTTGGCCGAGAGGAAACACGGAAAACAAGTAGCGCCGGCCGGAAGAGCCTCGCCAATAGCAGAAGCGGCGCGATAGGTCGGTGCCGGCCAGCCCCGCAAGCGGCGCGTGGACCGCAAGCCCGGAAGCCGACGCGGGACGGGCTGCGACCGACAAAGATCCGCCGAAGACTGCAGAACCGAGCGCCGCCTCATTCATCATTGTTCTCCGGTCGATGAGAACAAAGATAGAACGAAATGTTTCGCCGCGTCAATTGCCGGATCGGGTTATCCAAGCCAAAATGAGCTGCGGCGATTCAGCCCGAGGTCGCGGGCAGGAAGAGGGTCGGATCCTGGGCAATGGCCTCTTCGATGAGCCGTGCGGTGGCGATTTCGATGCGACTCTGCAGTTCCTCCAGAAACGCCGCCTTGTCGAGGCCGGGTTCGATCGGTTCGAGGAACTCCACCAGCACCGTGCCGGGGCGGCGCACGAAGGACCGGCGCGGCCAGAACAGGCCGGAGTTGAGGGCCACCGGCAAACATCGTGCGCCCGTTTCGGAATAAATGAAGGACACGCCGAACTTATATTGCGGTTCGCCGCCGGGCGGCCGCCGGGTTCCCTCGGGAAAGATCAAGAGCTGCCTTCCATCGCCCAGGACCTGCTTGGCCTTTTCGCTGACCTGAGCAAGTGCGGCGCGGCCGCGCGCTCGATCGATGGCGATCTGCTCGCCGCGGCTGACGTATAGCCCGAACAACGGGATTCGGGAGAGTTCGCGCTTGAGCACGTAGGTGAAGTCCGGGAAGATCGTCAGCAAGGCGAACACTTCCCAAATCGACTGATGCTTCGAGGCGACGATGATTCCGCCCTCCGGAATGTGGTGGAGGCCGCGGAATTCGACACGCATGCCGCAGACCACGCGCAGCAGCCACAGCGAGGAGCGGCCCCAGCGCATGGACTGGCGCATCACGGCATGGCGGCCCTCGGCGAGCCTCGGCAGGCCGCCGATCATCAGCGCAAGCAGGTTGAGATAGAACAGGATGTTGAAGATCGTCGAGCGAAGAACCAGCATGGCGCTGCTTGTGCCAAAGCTCGGGTCTGCTGGGAAGCCCGGTGCGCGGAAAAGAGGGCGCCCCGATCGACTCATTTGGCCCTGCACGACGCTATACGCAGAAAAGGTCGAACGTGCAGAGGCTCCCGATCCGCTACCCCGCCGCTTCCTGAGTCGGCTCCTGCTTCGGCGGCGCCAGTCGCAAGCGCACCAGCGCTGCGACGTATTTGCAGTATTCCGACATGATCAAGCGCGTGCTTTGTCCGTCCGACCACCAGGGCCGCCCCTTGCCGCGCTCGGACACGACCGGATAGGCCATGAGGTCGATGTCCGGGAGCGCGGAGCCGATCTCGGCCAGGGCGCGGGGCATATGGTAGTTGGACGTGACGACGATCAGCGAGCGGATGTGGTGTGCCCGCACCCAGCGCTCGGTTTCAGCCGCGTTGCCGACCGTGTCGGTGGCTTCATAGCCGAGTTCGATGCAGCAGCCGAACAGGGCGCGCGCGTCGGGCGCCTGTTTGGCAATCTCGGCCCGCGACGTCAAAGGGTTCACGCCGGTGATCAACAGGCGATCGGCGTTGCCCTTAGCCAGGAGTTCGACGGCATCGGTGATCCGGTCGGCGCCGCCGGTCAGCGCCACGGCCCCCTCGGCGTGCCGCCTCGGCGCAGCTTCACTGTCCTCGATCCGGGACAGGAATCCCGCAAAACTCCAGGCGAAGGCGCCGAATCCGACAAGCGCAACGGCCAGCATGGCCGCGCCGGCGCCGGCGCGGCGCCGACGAGGGCTGTCGGCAAGGAATGGGGGCGGCCTCCGGAGACTCATTCGAGCCCCCGCAGGTGGCGGAACACGATGGCGCGCGACATCGATCCGGTCGCGACTGCGATACCGAGGGCGATCATCGCGATCGCCAGATAGCCCTTGATGCCGAGCGCAAAGGCGCCGAACAAAGCCTGGAGTTGGTCGCCGCCGGGCGTCGTCGCCATGGCGGCCGTGATGGCGCCGGCAACAAGGAAGGCGAGCGCCGCGCAGCCGCCGCCGATCAGCCCGCCCTTCAGCCCCAGGCGTCGGAAGTGGCGCTGGAATTCGCGCGCGATGAAACCATCCTCTGCGCCGACGAAATGCAGGATGCTGACGATCTCGCGGTTGCCGGCCATCACGCCCCGTGTCGCAAACCCGACCGCGAGCGCCATGGCGGTCAAAACCAGCGCGAAGATCAGCACCGCCGCGGCCACAACCGTGTGGGCCATGGTGGCGAGCCTGTCCAGCCAGAGCTGATGGTCGTCGAGGCTGACACCGGCGACGCGCTCCTCGAGCGCCTTGCGCAAGGCCGGCAAATCGGGCATCGCTCCGCCGGCCAGCTGCACCACGACGAGGCGCGGGATCGGCAGGTCGCGGAGGTCGAGCCCCGTGCCGAGCCAGGGCTCGAGGAGCTTT
>JBBPYT010000170.1:0-5231 GCA_038199665.1 Hyphomicrobiales bacterium | reverse complement strand
TCCTGCAGCTCGCCTCGATACGCCTTATGTTGCGAAGGCTCTGTCAAACCACACGATGACTTCGGACAGACTCTAAGACATCACGATGGGCCGAGATGCCCCGTCCGTTCGGTGGAACCTATGACGTCGCCAGCACTACGGTCTGGTCGAAAGAGCTATCGAACGGGTTGTACGCCTCCTTCGCGCCACTGCCGCGACGATGTCCGCAAAACGGCTGCTGCCTGCAAGGAGACCCGCCTTGGCATTCGCTCTAACCTGGACCGCTCATCCCCACGTTGGAGCGCCGAACAGCTTGCCGAGCGCGATCGGTCCCCCTTCGATTCCTCCAAAAACTTCGACGCTTCAGGCGCGATCTGCAGCATGCCGAATGACAGCGCACCAGCCGACCGGGACCTAGCCTTGCCATGTGCGCGGCCGAACCGCCGCAGGTCCTCGACGGTCTTGAACATCGCAAGCCCTCCTCGAGCGCCACGTTCCGCGACCATCCGGCGACCTGGCGTGCGCGAAATATGTGCGTCGCAGCATTTCGTCAACAGACCTTGTGCGATGCATAAATCCGGTCGGAGCAATTGCTCGGAATGCCGGAACCCCCTGTTAACGCCCCTGTAACTGCGATCCCCTACCGTCCCCAGCCGTGCCCTTTGCGCTACGTGGGAACGCCTCTCCGGAATCCCACCGGCTGCCCCATCGCCAGCGTTGGATCGAGGACAGGTCTATGGTGACGCGCAATGTCAATTGGTTGAATGTTGGACGTTTCGTTCCGTGTGCGGCGCTGACCCTGATCGCACTGGTTTCGGCCGATCCGGCGCAGGCTCGCCACCGGCATCGGTTTTTTCCGCGCTTCTCCCATTCCTACCGTGGTTTCCATACTCCGCATGTCGGCAGGACCTCCTTCGCCCGCAGCGTCGGCGCGAATTTCGCTGCGATGGTGGTCGACGCCAATTCGGGCCGCACCCTCTATGCGGTCAACGAGGATGCTCCCCGCCACCCGGCATCCATTACCAAGGTGATGACTCTCTTTCTGTTGTTCGAGGAACTGGAGAAAGGGCGCATGCGCCTCGACACCCCTCTTACGGTTTCGACCCACGCGGCCGAGCAGGCGCCGACCAAACTCGGTCTTCGGCCTGGCTCTTCGATCACGGTCGAAAATGCGATCAAGGCGATCGTGACCAAATCCGCCAACGACATGGCCGTGGCGGTCGCCGAGAACATCGCGGGGGACGAACCGACCTTCGCGGACGCCATGACCCAGAGGGCACATGCGCTGGGCATGTCCCACACGTTCTATCACAACGCGTCAGGCCTGCCCGACATGCGACAGCTGACGACGGCACGCGATCTCACGATCCTGGGACGGGCCATCCGCGAGCGCTTTCCACGCTACTATCACTTCTTCTCGACGCCGAGCTTCACTTACGCGGGCTCGTTCATGCCCAACCACAACCGTCTGCTCGGAAAGATAGACGGCATAGACGGCATAAAGACCGGCTACACGGCCGCGTCCGGATTCAATCTGCTGACCTCGGTCAATCGCGACGGGCGCCACCTCGTTTCAGTTGTACTGGGCGGCCGCACCGCCGCCAGCCGCGACCACGTCATGCAATCGCTCATTGAAACGCACATCGAGGAGGCATCCGCGACGCCGAGCACCCGTGTGGCCGACGCAGGTCCCATCGAGAGGCCGGCCGAGACGCCCGCCCGGGTCGTTGTCGAGGCACCGATCGAACGCCAGCCGCCGCACGGCCGTACAGTGGCGATTCAGCAGGACGAAGCCTTCGACGAAGCGGTCGACTCGCAGCCGGTGCCGACACGCATGACCTTCGCACGAGCCGAGGAAAGCAGGCCATACGATCGTCAGGTGCCACGCGGGCCGAACCTGATCGCTCCCGATCTCGCCCTGCCGGCAGCCGTGCCGACCCGCCCGGCCGAAGTCGCCAGGGTCGAGGAAGCGCCGCGCCCGGCACCGAAGCCGGTCGTCAGCAAACCAGGGCCGTCGAAACCCGTCGACGAGAAGTTGCGGCGGGCTGAAGACAGGCCCCGCCCAGCCTTCATCGCAGGGGCACCGAAGGCGATCGATCCGACGCGACTGCCTGGGCCCCTGGCCGCAGCGGAGCGCCGCCGGATAGTTCAGGATGGCTCGACCAACCGGAGGCCGCTGCTCGACGCGCCGAATTCCCCTGCAGTCGCCACGGCGACTCCGTCCTCGCTCCGGTGGGTCACGGGAGCCGCACCGGCCAGGCTGGGCCCGAGCGCCACAGCGGTTCGCACGGCTTTGCCGGCGAAAGCTCAAGGCGACGCCACGTCCTCGATCTCGGCCGAGCGCAGTTCGACCAAGAACGAAACCCGTATGGTCAAAGCGGAAAACAACCGCGAAATCGCCCCCACGCATGCGCCGACGCGGGGCGGCTGGGTAATCCAGATCGGCGCCACGGACGATGCGGGCAAAGCCAACGACCTGCTGAGCCGGGCGAAGACCGAGGGCCGAACCGCCCTCGCCTCAGCCAAGCCGTTCACGGAAAAGATTCAGAAAGGCGAGGCGACGCTGTACCGCGCCCGTTTCGCCGGGCTCGATCCGAACGCAGCCGAAGCGGCCTGCCGTACGCTCAAGCGCTCAGGTTTCGCATGTTTCGCAACCCACAACTGATGCTGGAGCGCCTGAAACAATTCCCGGGCGCCCCGGGCTTCAAACATCCCGTTCAAAACAACGGGCGTAATGGAATCTTACGGATGTCGGCGCATCAAGACATCTTTCGCTTGGTTCACACGAGCCGCCAAGTCGGTCGACCCGCCATGGTCGGGATGGAATTTTTTCATCAACGAGCGATGAGCTCGGGCGATCTCCTCCCGTCCCGCGCCCTTCGCGAGACCAAGAAGCTCGTAAGCCTCCTCTTCCGACATGGAATCGGGGCGCGCCCGGCGACTGTTCGAACGGTCGGCCTTCCCCGCGTCTCGCTGGTCCTCAGTTGCAGCACTCCAGCCGGGAAACCGGCGGTCGAGATAAGCCTCTAGCAGGCGTGCCCCCTCGGGGTCGGCCGTCAGACAGAGGCGCTGGAGGGCTTCACATTGGGCCCGGTCCAGATCGTCGAGACTTCGTCCCGCCATGGGACCCGCCAGGACCGAACCGCTCATGGTGCCCGTGGCATGGTCGAGCCGCATTTCGACCAGGGACGAGCGAACGCGGTAAACGCGACCGGCACCGCGCGCGGCTCGCGCCGCCCGCCCGAGACCGCTCCAGCTCGGTGCTCCCCGACCGCTGGTGAGCCAGAAGCCGAGCCCGGCCAATCCGAACGCCAGATCGATACGGCCGCGGATCAGGAGAAACAAGGCTGCGACCAGCGCCGCCACCCCACCCCCCTGCTTCACGCGCCTCGCGACGACGGCAGGATTGGCGCCCAGAAACTCGCGCAGCAGGGTCGAACCGAGCCACAGCAACAGAAGTCCGGCGATGATGAAGACCATTTGGGCGGCGCCTCGCGCTCAACGCATCTGGGAGAGCAGATGCTGCGCCACTTCGACATCTCCGGTTTTCGTCCGCGCCTCAAGGGCGACGCGCCCGCCGGCCGCATAGGCGGCGGCGGCGGCCAGCAGCGCGGCCAATTTCGCCGGCGCGGCGGCATCGAACGCCGCGTATGCGCCGCCGGTCAGGCGCGCAATTTCTCCGAAAGCGCGCGCTGCCGCCGGATCGCGGCCCTCGTGGAACATAAAGGCCTTCACACCCAAAAGGGCGAGCTCGCCGGCAGTTGCGCAAAGCGGATCGATTCGCTCCTCGATCGCGTCGCCGACAAAGACCAGCGCGCCAACTTTCGCGCGCCTCGCCTCGTCGCGGGTGTGGAAAAGAACTCGGCCGATCTGCGTGTTCCCGCCCTCCACCGAAATCCTGCTCATGTAGCGACCGAGCCCCGTGCCCCCCGAAACGAAGGGGGACGCACGGCATTCGTTCAGTCCACGGAAGTAGACGAGCTGCACCTCGAGCCCGCCAAGGCTGGCCGTCGTGTCGAACATGCGGCCTTGCAGGGAGACGGCAAGATCCCACGTGGGCTGCCGGCTCATCGTGGCATCCAAGGCAAAGATCAATCGGCCGCGCGACGACGGCGGCGCCGGGTTCGCGACCTTGCGTGTCGCGTCCAGGAAGGCCGCGATCGCCGGATCTCCCTGACCGCGGCGGTTGAGCGATCGCTGATCGTCGGATATGGGCAACGCGAAACCTCGACTGCGGCAGAACCGATCCTGTGTTAGATCGTGCACCCTGCGAAAAACCGCAAGCTGGTCACCGACCGACAAACCATGCCGACAGAACTCAAGATCGTCCGGACGGTCCCGAGCTTACGCGAGTCGGTCGGGTTTTGGCACTCCGAAGGGCAAAGGGTCGGCCTCGTTCCGACCATGGGTGCTCTTCATGCCGGGCATGTGTCGCTCGTCGACCTGGCTCGGCGCCATGCTGACCGGGTGGTCGTGTCGATTTTCGTCAACCCGACGCAGTTCGCAGCACACGAAGATCTCGGCAGCTACCCGCGCACCTTCGAACGGGATTGTGAAATGCTCGCGGAGCGGCGGGTGGACCTTGTCTACGCGCCAACTGCGGCGGAGATGTACCCCCAAGGCTTCGCCACGACGCTCGATCCTGGCGGCCCGGCCAAGGCGGCCCTTGAGGACGCGTTCAGGCCGCATTTCTTCCAGGCGGTCGCGACCGTCGTGGCCAAGTTGTTCAACCAAAGCGGCGCCGATGTCGCGATCTTCGGCGAAAAGGACTACCAGTAGCTTCTGGTGGTTCGGCGCATGGTGCTCGACCTCGACATTCCGGTTCGGGTCGTTTCTGCTCCCACCTTGCGCGAAAGTGACGGCCTCGCGCTGTCGTCCCGGAACCGCTACCTGTCGCCGCGAGATCGGCAGAGGGCCGCAATGCTGTACGGCATGCTGGCCGAAATCGCGTCGGGCTTGCGCCAAGACACGGGAGGGATGGCCGGACTCTTGGAGCGCGGCCGCAAGCGGCTGGCCGAAGCTGGCTTCGCAGTGGATTACCTTGAAGTTCGGGATGCGCAAACCCTTGCGCCGTTATCATCGGGGCCGGCCTCGGATATGCGCCTGCTTGCAGCCGTCCGTCTCGGTTCCACTCGGTTGATCGACAACGTCGGAGTGTAATGTCGGCTCGAGAGCCTCGCCAAGTCTACTACCGCACTTTAATATATATCGATAACCGCTTGGTCTCACTCACACCATTGCGTCGCACGACG
>JBBPYT010000169.1:0-10481 GCA_038199665.1 Hyphomicrobiales bacterium | reverse complement strand
TGGCTCGCCGTGGAACTGATCCGGGTCATGTCGATGCAACCGGAGCTTTTCCATCGAGCCCAGGCGGCGCGCGCCAGCTCGCGCCCGGATGCGGCCGAACGGCTGGCCGATCTCGTCCTCGCGGTGGCCGGCCGTGCTGCTTCCGAAGGCCACGTCGCATGAAACTGCCGCGCGAGCTTGGCCCCATCCACTTCGTCGGCATCGGCGGCATCGGAATGTCCGGCATCGCCGAGGTGCTGAATACGCTCGGCTATCGGGTGCAGGGATCCGATGTCTCGGAAGGGCCGAACGTGCTGCGCCTGCGGGCCAAGGGGATCGAAGTCTTCGTCGGGCACGACGCCGCACATCTCGACGAGGCGGAAGTCGTGGTCGTATCGACCGCCATCGGGCGCGACAATCCCGAACTCGCCGCGGCGCGGGAACGTCGCCTGCCGGTGGTGCGTCGCGCCGAAATGCTGGCCGAACTGATGCGTCTCAAGGCCTGCGTGGCGATCGCCGGCACGCACGGCAAGACCACAACCACCTCGCTCGTCGCCGCCCTGCTCGACGCCGGCGGTTTCGACCCCACCGTCATCAACGGCGGCATTATCAACGCCTACGGCACCAATGCCCGGCTCGGCGAAGGCGATTGGATGGTGGTGGAGGCCGACGAGAGCGACGGCACCTTCCTGAAGCTACCGGCCGACGTGGCCATCATCACCAATATCGACGCCGAACATCTCGACCATTTCAAGACCTTCGACGCCATCAAGGACGCGTTCCGGACATTCGTTGAGAACCTCCCCTTCTATGGCTTCGCCGTGATGTGCCTCGACCATCCGGCGGTGCAGGAATTGGTCGGCCGCATCGAGGACCGCCGGGTGGTCACCTATGGCGAGAACCCGCAGGCGGACGTGCGGCTGCTCGATGTCGATCTTGCCGGGGGCCTGTCGCGCTTCAACGTTCTGATCCGGGACCGCAAAACCTCGAACGCGACCTATATCGAAGATGTTGTGATGCCGATGCCCGGCCACCACAACGCACTGAACGCCACCGCCGCCATCGCGGTCGCGGTCGAGCTCAAGGTGCCGGTCGAAACCATCCGTCAGGCTTTGCGCAGCTTCGGAGGGGTGAAACGTCGCTTCACCCGAACCGGCGACTGGAACGGCGCCGCGATCTTCGACGATTACGGGCATCATCCGGTCGAGATCGCTGCGGTTCTCAAAGCCGCCCGCGCTTCCACCAAGAACCGGGTCATCGCGGTCGTTCAGCCGCATCGCTATTCGCGATTGAACTCCCTGTTCAACGATTTCGCGACCTGTTTCAACGATGCCGACGCGGTCGTGGTGGCCGATGTGTACCCGGCCGGGGAGGCCCCCATCGCGGGAGTCGACCGGGATCATCTGGTCGCCGCCATCAAGGCGCACGGGCATCGTCATGTCGTGCCGCTCGAAGCTCCCGCGGCGCTTCCCGGCATCGTTCGCCAGTTGGCCGGGGACGGCGACTACATTGTCTGCCTCGGGGCGGGCAACATTACCCAATGGGCTTATTCGTTGCCCGGCGAACTCGCGGCGGGAGATGCGCGGTGACATCGTCCGGTCTCTTCGAGTGCTTGCGCAGCCAGCTTCCGGCATTTCGAGGCCGCGTGACCGGACGGGAAGAGCTGGCCCCGTTCACCTGGTTTCGCGTCGGCGGTCCAGCGGAGGTGTTGCTGGTGCCGGCCGACGAAGCCGATCTCGGTTATGCGCTCGGCCGCATCCCGGCCGATGTTCCGGTCACGCCGATCGGTCTCGGGTCGAACCTCATCGCGCGATCCGGCGGTGTGCCCGGGGTTGTGGTGCGGCTCGGCCGAGGCTTTGCGGAGGTCATAGCCGAGGCAGGACACCGCATCCGAAGCGGCACGGCGGTGCCGGACGTCAAGGTCGCTCGCTCGGCAGCGGATGCAGGGATCGACGGACTCGCTTTCTTCCGGGGCATTCCCGGTTCGATCGGCGGCGCGCTCCGTATGAACGCCGGGGCGCACGGCGGAGAAACCAAGGATGTGCTCATCGAAGCTCGGGGGGTTGACCGCGACGGCACCATTCGGACCTTCACCACGGCCGAGATGGGTTTCAGCTACCGGCATTCGGGGGCTCCGGCTTCGATGATCTTCACCCAGGCGCTGTTCCAGGGTCGGCCAGGCGATCCCTCCTCAATCCTCGGCGAGATGGACCGGATCACCGCCGCGCGCGAGGCGTCCCAGCCCATTCGGGAGAAGACAGGCGGCTCGACCTTCAAGAATCCGCTCGGCCGCAAGGCCTGGCAATTGATCGATGCCGCGGGCTGCAGAGGGCTCGTCGTGGGCGATGCCCAGGTTTCGGAGATGCACTGCAATTTTCTGATCAATCGCGGCGGCGCCACGGCCGACGACATCGAAGCGCTGGGCGAGGAGGTGCGCCGACGCGTGCATGGCACGAGCGGGATCGAACTCGAATGGGAGATCAAGCGCATCGGCGTGGCGTCGCCGCGAGCTGCCGCGTGAAAGAGACCCCGATATTTCGACGAGCAGGTGCCGCGCAAACGCCCCGACATCAGCCTGGACGCATGCCGTGTCGTGATATCGGCGCCGTCACGGCGGGAGGTGCCACGGGACGGTCGCATCGGCTTTTGCGGTGACTCAAGAAGATTAGCAAAAGTCCACCGGCGAATATCGGAAAGTGGCCCATGAGCAAACACGTAGCGGTTCTGATGGGCGGCTGGTCCGCCGAGCGGGAAGTTTCGCTGCGCTCGGGCGCGGCGTGTGCGCGAGCGCTCGAGGGGGAAGGCTTTCGCGTGTCGCTCATCGACGTCGACCGCAACATCGCCGAAACCCTGACGCGGCTTCAACCAGACACCGCCTTCAACGCCTTGCACGGACGGGTCGGCGAGGACGGCACCGTACAGGGGATCCTGGAGGTGCTGCGCATACCCTACACGCATTCGGGCGTGCTTGCCTCCGCGCTGGCCATGCAGAAGGACAAGGCCAAGCTCGTGATGGCGGCGGCCGGAGTGCCGGTGGCGCATGGCATCACGGTCAGCCGGTTCGAGGCGGCAAAACGCCACGTGCTGCCGCCACCCTACGTCGTGAAGCCGGTCAACGAGGGTTCGTCCGTCGGGGTCATCATCGTCAGGGAGGATCGATCCCATCCGCCGCAGGAGCTCGGCCGCGAGGATTGGCCCTACGGCGATGTCGTCCTCGCCGAAACCTTTATCGCGGGTCGCGAACTCACCTGCGCCGTATTGGCAAACCGTCCGACCGGGGTGATCGACATCCGACCCGCCACGGGGCTCTTCTACGATTACGATGCCAAATACGCGCGCGGCGGTTCGATCCACGTGCTTCCGGCAAATCTTAAAGAAAATATTTACCAAAATGTCCAAGAGTTAACGCTCAGGGCACATCAAGCGCTCGGCTGCCGTGGAGTGAGCCGTTCCGATTTCCGTTACGACGACAGACCCGACGGCACGGGGGCTCTCGTCGTATTGGAAATCAACACTCAACCAGGGATGACCGAGACCTCGCTTGTGCCTGAAATGGCGGCGCATGCCGGATACTCCTTTGGTGAGCTTGTTCGATGGATGGTGGAGGACGCCTCCTGCGATCGTTAGGAGAGGTCGGCAACGGCTTCTTCCCCGAGGCGCACCCGCGTTTCGCCGGTCCTTTCTCCGTCTGGGCAGGCGCCTCGGCGGCACCTTCCCTGCCCGCCCGGCAGCGCCGGACGGCCCGTCTGAAGCACGCCGGTAAGGCTCCGCGGTGCGGTTGGGGCATCGCATTGGTGGCGGCTTTATTCGGCGCGACCGCCCTGTACGGCTCGGTCCTCGGCGGCCAGTATCAGAACTTCGTTCAGGAAAACGGCACGGTCGGCGACATCCTGGCCAAGGCGGCCGGTTTTTCGATCGAAGCCGTGGCCATCACCGGGATCAAAGAACTTACGCCGAGCGAGATCCTGGCGGGCGGGAAGGTCGGCCCGAAGAATTCCCTCGCCCTACTCGATCCGGTCGCCCTGCGCGAAAAGCTGAAGGCGCTGCCGCTGATCAAGGACGCGATGATCCGAAAATTGTTTCCGCACGACCTCGCCATCACGGTCGTCGAGCGCGAGCCCGTCGCCTTGTGGCAGAACGGCGGCGAGGTCTCGCTGATCGCAGCCGACGGCGTGCCGATCGATCGGGTGCGGGACACCCGCTTCAACGCCTTGCCTTTCGTGGTCGGTGCCGACGCCAATGCGCGGCTGCGGGAATACCAGGCGCTGCTTTCGGCTGCCGGAGACCTTCGCGACAAGATCCGCGCCGGGATTCTGGTGGGCGACCGGCGCTGGACCCTGAAGATGGACTCGGGCGTGCAGGTCGAACTCCCGGAAATCGGCGCCGAAGAGGCGCTTCGGCGTTTCGCGGAAGTCGAGCGCCAGTCGAAGGTTCTGGAAAAGGACGTGATCTCGCTCGACCTGCGCATCTCCGGCCGCATCACGGCGCGGCTTTCCGAAGATGCGGCCGCCCAACGGGCCGCCGCTCTGGCCAAAAAGTCGAAGACCAAGGCGAGCGCCACATGAGCCAACGCTTCATGCCCCGGCGCCTGCGCCCTCTGTCGGCACGGAAGAGCGCCCTGCTCTGCGTTCTCGACGTCGGCACCTCGAAGATCGCCTGCTTGATCGCCAAGCTGGCGCCGGCCGAAGTCTCGGAAAGCCTGCCCGGGCGGACGCATCGTTGCCGCATCCTGGGAATCGGGCACCAGCGCTCGCGTGGGATCAAGGGCGGCGCCGTCGTCGACATGGACGAAGCCGAAAGCGCTATCCGGATGGCGGTCGACGCGGCCGAGCGCATGGCCGGCGTCGAGGTCGCGAGCGTCATCGTCAATGTGACGGGCGGCCGGCTGTCGTCCCAGCATTACAGCGCCAAGGTCGCGGTCGGCGGCAAGGCCATTGCGGACTACGACATTCATCGCGTGCTCGAAGCATCTTGTGCCACCATGGCGCGCCAGGGCCGCGCCGTGCTCCATTCTCTGCCAACCGGCTTCGCGCTCGACCGCACCCGCGGCATACGAGATCCCAAAGGCATGATCGGGGACGAGCTTGGCGCCGACATGCACGTGGTCGGCTGCGATGCGGCGGCGGCCCGCAACCTCATCCTGGCGATCGAACGCTGTCACTTGTCGATCGAAGCCATGGTGGCAACACCCTACGCGGCAGGCCTATCGGTTCTCGTCGACGACGAAGCCGAACTCGACGTCGCGCTGATCGACATGGGCGGAGGCACCACCTCGGTCGGCGTCTTCGCGGGAGGCCATCTGGCCCACGTCGATGCGGTCGCGGTCGGCGGAAACCATGTCACCACCGACATCGCGCGCGGTCTAACCACCCGGCTGTCGGACGCCGAGCGGCTGAAGACCCTGCACGGGACCTGCATCGCCTCCGCCTCCGATGAGCGTGAAAGCATCGCCGTGCCGCAGGTCGGTGACGACCACGATCAGCCCAATCACCTGCCGAAGTCGCACCTCGTGCGCATCATCCGCCCGCGTGTGGAGGAGATCCTGGAATTGGTGCGCGACCGGCTTGCTGCCGCCGGCTTTGCGGCTCACGCCGGCCGACGCCTCGTTCTGACCGGCGGCGCCAGTCAACTCACGGGCATGCCGGAGGCTGCACGCCGCATTCTTTCGCCGCAGGTGCGAATCGGTCGCCCCCTGGGCGTGCAGGGCCTCCCAGAATCGGCCAAGAGCCCCGCTTTCGCGACTTCGGTGGGCCTGCTGATCTATCCCCAGGTCGCGAACATCGAACATTTCGAGCCGCGACGCGAGAGCGCCATGCAGGCAACCGGAACCGACGGTTACGCTTCCCGTGTCGGCAGGTGGTTGAAGGACAGTTTCTGAGCACGGGCGGGCGGCAGGCGGCCGCTCGACCGGCGAAAACCAGGGCCGACGCGAGCGGCCCGAACGAACGAGAGGCCAAACGATGACGATCAATCTCAAGGCGCCGGAACTCCGGGAATTGAAGCCCCGCATCATGGTGTGCGGCGTCGGCGGAGCGGGCGGCAACGCCGTCAACAACATGATCGTCTCGGGGCTCGTTGGCGTCGATTTCATCGTCGCCAATACCGATGCCCAGGCCTTGACGAGTTCCAAGGCGGAACGAATCATCCAGATGGGGATGCAGGTGACCGAAGGGCTCGGCGCCGGCTCCCAGCCCGAGGTCGGTCGCGCCGCCGCCGAAGAGGCGATCGAGGAAATCCGCGACCATCTGGCGGGCGCGCATATGTGCTTCGTCACCGCCGGCATGGGCGGGGGCACCGGCACCGGAGCGGCCCCCGTGATCGCCCGCACGGCACGGGATATGGGCATCCTGACCGTCGGGGTCGTGACCAAGCCGTTCCAGTTCGAAGGCGCCCGGCGGGCCCGCGTGGCCGAAGTCGGCATCGTGGAATTGCAGAAGGCCGTCGATACGCTGATCTGTATCCCCAACCAGAACCTGTTCCGGGTCGCCAACGAGCGGACCACCTTCGCCGACGCTTTCGCCATGGCGGACCAGGTGCTTTATTCGGGCGTCGCCTGCATCACCGACCTCATGGTGAAGGAAGGTCTCATCAACCTCGACTTCGCCGACGTTCGCGCCATCATGCGCGAAATGGGCAAGGCCATGATGGGCACGGGCGAGGCTTCGGGCGACAAGCGCGCCATTCTGGCCGCCGAAGCGGCGATCGCCAATCCGCTCCTCGATGAAGTCTCGATGAAGGGCGCGCGAGGTCTTCTGATCTCGATCACGGGCGGCAACGATCTCACCCTCTACGAGGTCGACGAGGCCGCAAGCCGCATTCGCCAGGAGGTGGACGAGGATGCCAACATCATTCTCGGGGCTACATTCGATTCGAACCTCGACGGAATCGTACGGGTTTCCGTGGTCGCGACCGGCATCGACCAGCCCCTCGGCATGAAGGACATGAACACCAGCGAGTCGCGCATCGCCGAAGTGGCCCAGAAGCTGCGTGCGCAGACCGCGGCCCGCCAAGCGGAGATCGCCACCCGCCCCGTCGTGCATGCCGATGCCGCCGCCCAGCACTATGAGTCCGCACCCGTCGCGGCCTCCGCCCCGCAGGCTTTCGCGGCGCAGCCCGCCCCCGTGCACTATGCCACCCCCTCGGCCGCGCCGGTGACCTCGGACGTCCAGATCATGGCAGTTGCACCAAAGGCTGCCTCCTTCGCCGTGCCTGCGCCGGAACCGGCTCCGGCCGAGTACCACGATCAGGGCCCTTTCATCCCGCCGGCGGCGGTGCAGCCGCAGCGCCCGCAGCGCATGCCGCAGATCGAGGACCTGCCGATGCCGGTGCAGCATCAGATCCGCGCACAACGCGGCGAGCCTGTTCCCGAGCCCCCAACCGACACGAAACGCCGCACGCTGCTCGAGCGTTTGGCCTCGTTCGGCATGAGCCGGCAGGAGGAAGCTGCGGCGGCACGCCCTACCAGTCCGCCCCAACCCGCGATGCCGAGTCAAAGGATGCAACCGGCGCCCGTGCCGGTTCAGTACACGCAGGCGCCTCAACAAAGCCACGCTCCGCGCCTGCAACAGCCCAATTCCGCCCAGGCGGAATATGGCAAACGCCCCACGGTCCAGACCGCTGGTCGCCACGCGCAAGCGCCGACCGATCACCATGGCCGCGCGCTGCCATCGAGCCGATCCATGGACGACGACCAGCTCGAAATCCCGGCTTTCCTGCGCCGCCAATCGAACTGAAAAGACACCCACTCCGCTGCAGCTCGCCGGCGCTTCTTGATAAGGAAGCGCCGGTAACTCTTTGTTAACGCTTGGTGTCCCCAGCCAGAACTATTTTTGCCACAACCGGGATCTTTTGTAACAGAACGTAAGAAAGCGTGATTTGGCGGGAGGCCCCCCTCCGCGTAGTTTGGTTACCGGAAAGCGGCTGCCGTCGATGTGAATTCGTTACCGGCGTTCGGTTCGCTCGATGGGCGGATTGGTTTGCGCTACCCTTAGTTCGGGCGGAAAGCCGATCTGATTGAGGACGAAAGCGGGCAGCCTTGCGATCAAGGCGGTGGTTCGTCAGCGTAATGAGTGGAGCAGGGTGGGATGAAGTTCGAGAAACAGACGACCCTGCGCAAACGTGCCGTTCTTTCCGGAAATGGCGTTCACTCCAATGCTCAGGTTCGGCTTGTTTTGCATCCCTCTGAGGCCGGCAGCGGCATAGTCTTTCTGCGGACCGGGCTCCCCGATGGTGGCAGCCGGCGCATCGAGGCGAAGTGGTCGCGTGTTTCGGCGACCGACCTTTGCACCGTCCTGGGCGATATGTCGCTTGGTTCCGTTTCGACCGTCGAACATCTTCTGGCTGCTCTGAGCGGTCTCGGCGTAGACAACGTCACCGTCGAGATCGACGGCCCCGAAGTGCCGATCATGGACGGGTCGGCAGCCGGCTTCGTCGCGGCCATCGATCGGGCCGGCATCAAGTCTCTGTCGGCATCGCGTCGGTACCTCAAGGTGCTCAAACCCGTTCGGGTCGAGAATGGCCGGTCCTATTCCGAGCTGCTTCCCGCCAAGAGCGGTTTCCGCCTCGATGTCGAGATCGACTACCCGGTCGCGGCCATCGGTCGTCAGCGGAAAAGCTTCGAACTGCAGCCCTCCCGTTTCCGCCGCGAAGTCGCGCGCGCACGCACCTTCGGTCTGTTGAGCGACGTCGAACGACTGTGGAAATTGGGCTTCGCTTTGGGCTCCTCGCTCGACAATTCTATCGCAGTCGATGACGAACGGATCCTCAATCCGGAAGGTTTGCGCTCGGCGGACGAATTCGTTTCGCACAAGATCCTGGACGCGATCGGTGACCTTTCTCTGGGAGGCGCACCGATGATCGGGACCTATTCGGCGTTCTGCCCCGGGCACAAGATGAATTTTCTCGTGCTCAAGGCGCTCTTCGCGGATCGCTCGGCCTACAGGTTCATCGAAGAGCCGATTCAGGCCCAGAGCTTTTATCCCGAGTTCGGGCTCGCGCCCTTCCCTGCCTTCGCGGCGGAAATCAACTGAATTCCGGCAATATGGGCTGGTCGGTGGGCTCCGAGAGGATTCGGGAGTGTCCCCGTCCTGCAGAGCGGTTGCACGTTGTTGCAGGAATGCAGCAGTCGGCAAAAATCTCTTCCGATCCTGATGCTCCGAGCAGACAAGTGCGGCACCTGTCGGCAGTTGCCACAATTTCAGCCCGTCCGAGCCTTAGTGCGTTTCGGCTTCAACGGTGCGCCTTCCAGCCGGAGCCGTTTTCACTGCGATGATCGGCAAAACGAGTGCCTCTGATGGTTTGTGACTGGTTGCATAAAGTCACTCGCGCGGCCCCGCTTGCGGCGATTCTTGCTTTTGCCTTGTCCGGATGCTCGACGCTTGATGCCATCAACCCGTTCGGAGCCGGGGCGAAATACGAGACGAAGATCCTCCCCGAAGTTCCGGCGAACGATATTTATGACCAAGGGTTGGCCCGCCTCCAGAAGAAGGACAGTTCGGGGGCGGCGAAGAAATTCGGTGACCTCGAGAAGCAATATCCATTCTCGGAATGGTCCCGCAAAGGTCTGATGATGACGACCTTCGCCCAATATCAGGGTGGCGATTATGACTCGGCCATTGCCTCGGCCAAGCGCTTTTACACCCTCTACCCGAATTCGCCGGATGCGCCTTACGCGCTTTATCTGCAGGCGATGTCCTATTACAACCAAATCCCTGACATTTCGCGAGACCAGGACCAATCGGCGAAAGCGCTCGACAGTTTCAACCAGATCGTGACGAAATACCCCAACTCGGAATACGTCAGCGACGCCAAGTTCAAGATCCAGGTGACGCGCGACCAATTGGCCGGCAAGGAAATGTCGGTAGGTCGCTTCTACCTCAACCGGCGCAATTACGTCGCGGCGATCAATCGCTTTCGCGAAGTGCTCGCCAAATATCAGACCACGCGGCACACCGAGGAAGCGCTGGAACGCCTGACGGAAGCCTATCTGGCACTCGGCATCACCAACGAGGCGCAGACCGCGGCCGCCGTGCTCGGCCACAACTATCCCGACAGCCCCTGGTACAAGGACGCCTTCGCCCGCCTGAAAGGGGACGGCCTGGAGCCGATCGAGGATCAGGGATCGTGGATTTCTCGGACCTTCCACGGACTCGGTTTGGGCTAGCCTGCAACCTCCGCAAGCGCCGATGCATTGCGGCGATCTGGTTTCATCATCTTACGATTTCGGACCCGATGGCCCGACCCGGGCTTCTGGTTTGGCTTGCTGATATGGCATATGGGCGGTCATCATGCTGGCCCAGCTCATTATCCGCGACATCATCCTCGTCGATCGCCTGGATCTTACTTTCGGGCCCGGACTCACGGCCTTGACGGGCGAGACCGGTGCCGGCAAGTCGATCCTTCTCGACGCACTCACCTTGGCGCTCGGCGGCCGTGGCGACGGGCTGGCGGTCCGCCACGGTGAAAAGCAGGGTCAGGTCACCGCGGTGTTCGACGTGCCGCTC
>JBBPYT010000168.1:0-3529 GCA_038199665.1 Hyphomicrobiales bacterium | reverse complement strand
CTATGCAAATGGGTTCCGGCCCGCCAAAGAGCGTCTGGATTCTTTGAGGTAATCCGCCTGCCAGGCTTCAGCTCACGAGAGGCCCGTCACTCTGGCCCCACCAGGCGATTTTACGAGGGTCTTCACGAAGCTCTCGGACATGCCGTTGCTTCGGGCGACCGGACCGGCGCGAAGAGCAAGGTGAGCCCGAGGGCAGCGGCCGTTTCGGCCGTTGGTTTGGCGATGGAGGCCGAGCCGTTGTCGGACAGCCATTCGACGTTGTGGGGCGCTTTGGTCATGCCGAAGCGGCATTCGACGGCGGCAACCATCAGATCGCGTACCATTTCGCCTGACACGCCCCCATTGGCGAGGGCCGACCAGGCGATGATCGAGATCTTCGCCAGCTTTCACCTTGCTGGGGACGCCCTGCGCTATCGCGGCTGATCTAATTGGAGAGGTTTCCTTTTTGGGTACACTAAAACGCATCGGGCGGATGGTCCGCCTACAAGAAGAGAGCCGTTCAGTTAGACCCCGACAAGCCGTCAGCAAGTGGAATGGGAGTGCTTAGCATCTTCTCGCACTTGGTAAAGTATTTCAGGACGACGACGCTGGAGTTCGCGCAAGATCTATCTACATCCTTCATTATCAACTGAGCGTTGAGAACGACCGTCGCCACCAGAGTGTCGCCCGCACGGACCTTGCGGCCGTTCTCGACGGCGAGCCGCAGGACCTTGCCGGTGTCGAGCGGCTGGATGGTCTTGGTGCGGCCGATCGGCTGGATCTTGCCCTGCGCCGCCGCGATGATGTCGACCCGACCGATGTAGGACCAGGCCAAAGATGCCACCACGAAGCCGCAGATCGTCAAGATCAGGGTCGCGCGGATGGGCGAGAGCGGCGTTTCCAGGATCTCCAGGGCCGCCGGCAGGAACTCGTGGTCCCGGGGGCGCAGCTGCGGGGCCTTCTTGACAAGCTGGCGGGCTTTCGGGTCGACTTGCAGCGCGGTCATGCCCTCACCTGATCGTTCTGCAGCGCCCAGAGCTTGCGATAAAGGCCTTGGACTTTCCGAGCAGTCCCTCGTGCCCGCCGACCTCGATGATCTTGCTACCCGCCATGCCGATGATCCGGTCGCAGCGTCGCACCGCGGCAAATCGGTGGGCGATGATGTGCGGTTGCGCTGATCGGGGGCGGGGCCCATGCAGGTGCTATGTACAAAGGGCTCTCGAACTTTCTTTCGTGCTATAAAAAGGGCGAACGGGGCGCTCGCCAATTGTGCGCTGGACTCTTCGTTCCAGGAGCGCGACGAAAGCCGCTGGCAGGCTATACTGAAATGTACGAACCGATGCTTTCGGCCAGCACGGCGAAGAACATGCACCAGAAGCCGATCTGGAAGGCGCCGGCGACCCATACGCCGCGCAGCGTGAGGGCACCGCCAATGCCGAACATGGCGACGGCAAGGACGTTGAGAGAAGGCCAGCCCACCATGACCAGATCCACTGCCGCGGAGCCGGCTGCCCCAGCTCTGGCCGACGTGCCAGCCCGGTCGGCATCCGAGCGAAATCACGCGAGCCTCTTCAGTGTCGCCTGCCAGTGTTTAAGAATCCTTTCGGCTCCAACTCGATCGGCAGAAAACCGGCTCGCTATCTCTGCCTCGTCCGCCGGCCTCAGCTCCTCCGGGTGACAGTCCCGCATGAATTCATGAATTCATGTACGCAGCGAAAGAGCTTGCCTCCAGAGAGGCGCGAATCGGAGAACAGGAGCGCCGCTCACATTTGATTAAACGCTAGTTAACAAATAGACCGCTAGTTTGATTGGGTCGGGCGGCTGTTCTGCTTCCTTGAGTTGGCCGGTATGCTCCGCCTGGGCCTTACTCATTCCCAGCGGTCGACCGGTTTAGGCGGAGCAGCACGGCGCATAATTGGCCCGCAGGCGATGGCCGCCGGCAAGCTCGATCTCGATCACGCCTCCAGCGCGTCGAGCGCCCCTCGGCCGCCAGCAAAACAGTCCGAGCCCGAAGCACGTCGCGCTTTCCGTCGTTGGCGCGCGAAGCCACCCTTCCAGCACCAACCGTATGTGTGGCGGGCCGAGGGCGCCGAGATCCTCGCCAAAATCAGACGCGCACGCACAGCGCTCGACAAAACGGCAGTCGCTTGAGTTAATGGATGGCATTTGAGAATCAGGACACTAGCTAGAACGGGTATGGCCCGGAAAACAGGTTGACTAACGCCCTCCGCAGCTGGCAGGTGATCCAGCGTCGCCGAAGGTGCTCTTCACGATCTTGCAGCATGTGGCAGCGTTGGCAAAGAGCCTTCAGGTTTTGCGGCCGATTGTTGGTCGGATCATGGTCCAGGTGGGCGGCGGCAAGAACCACCTTATATTAGTGATCCTTACGGCAGTATCGGCCTCATGCGGAGCGAGGCGGGGCAGGGGCGTCCCCAGCAGTATCGCGTCAGTGCGGAGTTGTCGGATCAAAATTTTGCACCGCGCTGCCGGTTACTGCGTTCGAATTGGTTGATGCAAGTACTGCTTCTTGAAGATAATTACATTCCATCTTGAAGGTGGGAGAACCTGCAAGTGTGCAACATTCCCGCATTTTGTCGGTAAGAACCGTTGCGGAACGCCGGTTACCGGGGAAGTCGATGATTTCTGCCTTCAGGCCGCACTTGCCGCACGTCGCTGTCGTCCGTTGCACCTGTCTGTGCTTTCGGAATGCGGTCGTGATCATGTCATGGAACTGCGTTACGAGATTCTCCGCCGCCGCACCCTGACGCGCGGCAAGGTCATAGTCCGCCTGCAGGGCCGCAACTCGCGCCTCGGCCGCGGCAGCACGGGCCTCCGCAGCTTCGGATTGCATCTTCATAGCATCCAGCCGTTTGTCAACCTCCTCGGTTTGGGTCTTCATCCCCGATGCCAGCTTCTTCAATTGGTTGAGGACCTCGGCTTCAGCCTTGGTGCGCGCCGCGGTTTCAGTCATCTGAATTTCTAGTTGCTGGCATAGGCTCACCAGAACATCAAAGGCTGTTGCGACTGAATCAAGGAGATCGAGTCCGGCTTCGAGGTCGGCCACCGGTTCAGCCGGTTTATGCGGCTGCAAAGGACCAGCGGATGATTGCACTGGATCGACAAGGGGCTTTTGAAAGACCTGAATCAATCTATCCATGTCGTAGGTCTCCGCGCCACGGCCTTCTTCACTTGAGTTCCACAGTTGTTTGCTCGCGACCACCGAAGTCTCCTCCACATGTCGTGTCGCGATTTGGCGCATGGTAGGGTTAATGCTCGGTTAGAGCAGGTTCCACGTTTTTCGAGTCGATGGGGGTTTTCGGTTTAGGCGAGTTCTGATTCAAGGCTTCCGACGGGCCTGTCGCAAACTCTGGCATGGGCAGCAGGACGGGCTGGAGCGGCCCCGGTTTTAGGCGACGACGGCCGTGTTGAGGTGCACCCGGGCCAGCAGCCTGCGCAGCCAGGCGCCCACCCGCGTGTTCCCGGCCCTCAGGGTCGGCAGGGCCGCCCGAGCCCCCTGGATCAGCATCTTGCGCAGGTATTTGCTCCCGCG
>JBBPYT010000167.1:0-10658 GCA_038199665.1 Hyphomicrobiales bacterium | reverse complement strand
TGCACCACCTGCCCGGCTTCGGCAGACACTTTCGGGTCGGCGACTTGCGCGAGCAGCACACCGAGCGCTTCCGTGGTTTCCCGGGATGATCCTCCCTCGCTCATCAGCACCCATTCGTTGTCGAGAACGGACCGCAGATAGTCCCGAATGGCCCCCCGGATGCTCGACATGTCGGAGACCGTCGCGATGCTCAACTGATAGGCCGCGACCAGAGCGTCGCGTTCGGCCAAGATTGCCCGCGACGAGAGCCGCTGGGTTTCCCACGCGTCGTTGGCCACGAAGCCCGTGAACAAGCCGAATAGGACCGCCACGGAGCCGAAGAAATTGGGGACGATGCCGTCAAGTTGCACGATCCAGGGTCGCGTTCGGCTTCCGAAGGTCAGTCGATGCAACAAAACTGCCGTGACGGCAAAGAAGGCCGCCAAGGCCACAAACACCACCCACACGTGCTCGTTGAGGATCGCGGTCATGCTGCGCTCGACTTTAGCGGCTCCCTGGACGGCGAGGGGATCAGCCGCGATGCAACCCTAAAGAGGGTTCGTTGCCGATTCATGTGGGCGGGTCCGGCAAGGCTATGGAATTCTGCCGCTCCACCCTGGCAGATGCTCGGCTTCGGGGCTGTGGCTCAAGACGAGCGCCCGGTCCACTGCGGTGTCGAAGTCCACGCCGAGCCTCTTCCTCGAGATCCGACGGCGAAAGAAATCTGCCCACAGAAATTCGGCAAAGGGCGCCGTTTCTTTCGCGTATCCGCCCTTGCGCCGAACCTCGGCCGCGAGACTGCGATAAGGGTCGTCGACAAGCTTGGTCAATTTCCTCGGCATGTCCTCGAAGGGGTGGCGTCGCCCATCGGCATCGTAGGGATGGGTCCACTGGTGGTGGTCCATCACGACCCAGAATTCGTCCTCGTCGAGCCGCGAAAGGTCGTTGAGTATCGTGACGTAGCCGGCCTCCACGCTCTCCTCGATCAACGCCAGCCCGAGGTGATGATGGTCGACAATGAAGAAGCGGCCCTCGGGCCCGCGCACTGCGGGAAATGCGTGGTGAATCAAGGAGGCGTTCCGCTCATTGTCGGAAGCATCGCGCCATTCGCGTCTTTTCGCCTCCACCTCGGCCAGCCCGACGGTCATCTGCGTCGGCCTAATCTTGGCCAACCTGGTCGGCTCGAGAGAAGATTGTCGGCTCACATCGTTCTCCTCGGTTCGAATCCGCGTGGCCCGTCATCCGCGGCCACAGTGTTTCACGATTCAGTCCCGACTTCGCCGCAGACCTTACGATTTTCCGGCTGCGGGGCGGCGAATTAACCCTATCCGGGCCTTCGTTGGTTGCCGGTTCGTCAACATCGAACCGTCCCTACACTCACCATGGTAAACAGAATAATTCAGAAGGACGCGGCAACAAGGCGCCAGTGCCCTACTTTATACGAGTCTTTTTTAGATTTACAAATTGTTGTTGCTTAATTTGATAGTAATAAATATGAATCCAAACGCGTAAAACCGTACAGTTTTACTTAGATTGCTCGCAGTAAGGAGCTGTCAACCTCCAACTCACGCCGAGGGGTGAGGTCGAGGCATGTTGAGGCAGCTGAGCGGAACTGTGGTCGGGGCAGGTCTCGTGCTCGCAGGTCTCCTCGGGTGGGATCTGCCCGCCCGAGCTGGCGTCCCGCTGGCGAGCTACGCGAGCGTCGGCACGAAAACCAGTGTGCCCTACGGTTGGATCGATTTCTGCAATCGATATGCGCCCGAATGCGACGGCCCGACGATGCCGGCCGTCGATATCGATCTCTCTCCCACGACCTGGTCGGACATCGAAAGCGTCAACCGCCACGTCAACGGAGCAATCGAAGCGATGACGGACATGGACCATTGGGGTGTCGTCGACCGCTGGGACTACCCTGCCGACGGGAAGGGCGATTGCGAGGACTATGCGCTGTTCAAGCGTAAATTGCTGATGGAGGCGGGCCTTCCCCGGCAGGCCCTGCTGATGACGGTCGTTAGAGACCACCAGGGAGAGGGACACGCGGTTCTGACCCTCAAGACCAACCACGGCGAGTTCGTGCTGGACAACCTCAGCGACAAGGTCAAGCCGTGGACCGATACCGGCTACAAGTTCGTCAAGCGACAGTCGCAGGAAGACCCGAACAGCTGGGTGTCGATTGGGGCGCCGACGTCCGACCCGCTGTTCACGGCACGATAGAACAGCACCGGTGAGACCGGGTCGCGAAGCCGTGCGGCGGTCGAGGGCGGGCAGGTTGCGTCGGGCGTTCAAGACCACCTCGAGGAGTCAGAAGCGGGGTCTGTCACTCGCCCCTGAACGGAAACCTTTGCTGCACGCGGAAGCGCCCGTCGCGTTCGTCCTGTCTGAAAACGGCCACCGAATCGATCGTGGTCCGCGGCGGTACGAGGTCGAACAGATCCCGGAATACCGGCTCTGCGCGCAGTTGTTCGTTCAGATCGAGGACTCCCGTAAGGGTCATGTGAAACCGGAAATCCTCGAAGACGAACGGATAGCCCCAGCGATCGAGGTGTTCCAACTCGCGCGCGGTCAGTCGCTCGGGATGCCGCCTTTCCCGGTCTTCCGGCGTCAGCGGTGCGCGGAAAGCGTCGAACGCGCGGACACAATCGTCGGCCAACTGGTCGAGTTCGGAAGAAGGTTCGACCGGAACCAGCGCCAGGAAGTCGCGAAAGGTCGCGACCTTCAACTCGATGTCGAAGGCCTGGCGTGTGGCGGCGAATTCGCGCGCATGCGCTTCGAGGTGCTCCGCGCTCATCCCGGACGCCAGACGGAAGGGCGCTTTGAGCGTTGCATGAAAGCCGTATTGCCGGGGGCCCGCCGTCCAGCCCAAGGTTGCCGGGTCCTGAAAAAGAGGATGGTCCGGATAGCCCACATCCATGAACGAAGCCGCGTCGAAGCCAAGAACGGCCGAGCCGAATTGCCACAACGGGCTGAGCTCCGGTGGCATGAAATAAATGGCATAGCGCTGCATGGCTGGCCCCCGGCCGAGTGAAGCCACTTAAAGCAATTCCCTCACGCAGGGACAATCCATGGGCGCCATCACGGAAAGCCGCCTGTGCATCCCAGAGTCCGGGCCCGCAAGTGCTGCTTTACCGGCGCGCGGCTTTTCCCTAACCTCCGCGCCGTCGTCGGCAGGGCGATGGACGCGGGGAACATTTATGACGCGAGCGAACGGCGGGCCGCCTCGTTTCGCGACCATTGCGTTCATGTCCGCGGGCACTCCCGAAGCGGACGCTGCGCTGGCCCGCCTATCGGCACTCTATGGCGATGCCGACCCTGATCGCGCGGACGTTCTCGTGGCGCTTGGCGGCGATGGCCTGATGCTGCAGGTCCTGCACCGATTCATGGGCTCGGGAAAGCCCATATACGGCATGAACCGGGGATCGGTCGGCTTCCTGATGAACGAGTTCTCCGAACTGCACCTGCGCGAAAGGCTCGCGGCCGCGGAACCGTCCATGGTGCATCCTCTGGTCATGAAGGCCACGAGCAAGACCGGAGAGGTTGCGACCGCGCGCGCCATCAACGAGGTGTCGCTGCTCCGGCAGTCGTCCCAGGTGGCCAAAGTCCGCATCTCGGTCGACGGCCGCGAGCGGCTGAGCGAGCTCGTGGCCGATGGCCTCCTCGTGGCTACCCCGGCAGGCTCCACCGCCTACAACCTTTCGGCGGACGGGCCAATCCTGCCCCTCGGCGCGCCGCTCATTGCTCTGACGCCGATCTCGGCCTTCCGGCCGCGCCGTTGGCGAGGCGCCCTTTTGCCCGACAAGGCCGCAGTGACGATCGAGATTCTCGAAGCGGACAAGCGCCCTGTGGCGGCCACGGCCGACCACTACGAGATCAAGGACGTGACCAGGATCGAGATTGCCATGGACCATGCGACGGGGCTGGTGCTATTGCACGATCCTGGCCATTCGCTCGACGAACGGATCGTGCGCGAGCAATTCGTCCACTGAACCGATTTTGCTCGAAGCGACGGCTCAGGCGGCGACGCGCGCCGAGACGTTCACGCGGGCCGGTGAAGCGAGACGATTCCAGACAGGACTGGCTTGTGGGTCGGCGTCTGCTCCCTGCTCAAGGCACGCCCGAACCTCGTCGCGTGCCGCTTCGGCCTCGAAGCGTCGCAGCAAGGCCGTCAAACGGGTGAGTTCACTGCCGCCGATCGCCCCACAAGCCGTGATGACGCGTTCGATCATGCGCCGGTGCAGTCGAGCTGAGCCGGTCGCCTCGATGCCCGTGCCAGCTTCCGCGACGGCAGCCAGGGCGGCCCGAAAGACCGCCAACAAAGGCGATGGCAGGCCGGCGCTCTTGTAGAGCGCCGCGAAACCGAGTCCGCCCGGGTTTCGGACCAGCCCGGCGACGCGGGAGGGCGCCTTGCCGGACAATTCGCAGAGGGCCGCTTCGAACAGGAGGACGTTGCCGCTCAGCAGACCGCGAAGGATGAGTGCCGAGGTGAGGTGCCCGGTGGATTGGAGATAGGCGGCGAAGCGTCGCTGACCCGACTCGTCGTCGGCTTCGAGGCCCACGGCGGCGATAGAGATGGTCGCCCTGTCCCGAGCCTCCCCGACGACCCGCCGCGCCCGCTCCGGGGTCATCCAGTCGCAACGGGTGACGAAGTCGGACAGCGCTTTGGCGGTCGCAACGACGAGCGCGTGCCGAACCTGCGGACCGACATCGGTGCGTTGACCTAGAACGTAGCGGATCTCGCCGTCGTCCCCGAACCGTTCGATGAGACGCTGCGCCGCGAAGGGCGCCAATTCCGCCCCGGCATTCTGACAAAGTGTCAGGGCGGCGTCCCTCGCGCCGACTTCCGCGAGTGCGCCGGCGACCGCGGCCGAAAGCCGAGGCCTTCGGGCGACGCAGCATTGGGCTGGGCCGTCCCCGATCGCTACGGCGTCGATCAATTCGGCATCGCCCAGAACCGGCGATCGCTCCAGCACCAGAGAGGCTATATCCGACTGGTCCGCCGCAAGGGCGACCACGATGTGGTGCGGCGCGTCTACGGCGGTCGCGAAGGTCTCCGCCAGGGCACGCCTGACGAGTGGTGACGGATCGTCCAGCAGCGATGTCAGGGCGCGTTCGGCTTCCCCCTGGTCGAGCGAATCAAGGTCTGCGTAAAGGTAGGCCCGGGCCAGCGCACTCGCTGCCTCGGCGCGCGCTCCCGCACTGGCTCGCTCTGCCCAGGTGAGGAACTGCCGAATGAGCATGATGCACCCCCGTGGGAATTACTGGAGCCGGGAAGATCGTCAGGCACCGGGAATCGGCGGCACGGCCCGACCCCGCGCTACGGCACGGCAGAGGCATGCGGCCACGCTGCCGAGGTAACTGTCCAACATGCAGAACAGCTTGACCTTTTATGGTAAAGGAACGCTTAAGAGGATGAACGTCCGCTATTCGCGGGTTTCAGGGAGCAGGTGCCGCGTGCCGTCCAGCCTTCTCGTTTTGGGGTCCAGCGGCGATGCTCTCGACCTGGCGGTGCTCGAACAGCCCGCCACCCTCATCGTCGATCTGACCAAAGCAGGGATGCCGGTAGAAGAAACGCGCCGGCAAGCATTCGCTTTCATCGTCCGGGCGCGCGCCGCCAGCTGCCAACTCCGACTGTTTGTCCAGATCAACGATCTTTCGACCGGCTTGGCCGACGCGGATCTCGACGCCATTCTTCCCGCAGCCCCTGACGGAATCGTCCTTCCCGGCTGCAGGTCGGGTGAAGACGTGCAACACCTCGGGACGAAACTTGCGGTCCGTGAGGCCGAACTCGGCATCGCGGACGACGCGACGAAAATCATCGCAATCGCGGCCTGCGACGCCGCTGCCCTGTTCCGCATGGGAAGTTATGCCGGCTCGAGCCCGCGTCTGGCTGGGCTCGCCTGGGATGCGGAGAGACTTGCAACGACGTTCGGCGTTAGGGGCGATGTTTCGGCCAGGGACTTGTCCGCACCCCTGGCTCTTGCTCGCACGCTCACCATCGTGGCTGCCCGTTCGGCCGGGATCCCGGCCATCGACGCGGCTTGTGCCGTGAACGGAGAGGCGCTCGTCGAAGCCTGCGTCCTCGCACGCCGTGATGGTTTCACGGCCAAGTTCGCCAAACATCCAAGGCAGGTGCCCGTCATCGAAGCGGCGTTCGCCGCCACCGGCCCATACCGCTCTAGTCCGTTCGCCTAAGCCAAACAGCCGAACCGCCAGTGCGTTCATGCTGGCCGGTCAAGCGAGAACAACTTGTCGACGACGGCGTAATCAGCATAGCCGCAGCGTGCGATCGGCTGCAGGGCGGCAGTGTCGAGCCGGCCAGCACGGATGAATGTCTCGTCGATATGCACCCCGACCACCTGGCCCAGTACCAGAAAGGCGCCAATCGGGCGTTGCGCGATGTCCTTCAACAAAATGATATCGACGACCCGGCATTCGAGCGCACAAGGACTTTCGGCGACGCGCGGCGGCTTGACGATCCGGCTCGGCGCCGCGGTCAGTCCCGCCTGTTCGAACTCGCTCACGCCGCGCGGCAGAGAAGCGGAGGTGGCGTTCATGCGCTCACGCAAGGCGAAGGTTGGCATGTTCCAGACGAACTCGCGCGTTTCCTCCGCGAAAGTCAGGCTATCTTTCCGGCCCTCGCTGGAAAATCCCAGGACCATGGGGGAAGAAGAAAAGGCGTTGAAAAACGAATAGGGCGCGAGATTCACATTTCCCTTGCTGCCCACCGTCGTTACCCAGCCGATCGGGCGAGGGGCGATCATCGCCTTCAAGGGATCGTGCGGCAGGATGGCCCTGTCGCGAGCGTTGGGCTCATAGAACACTAGGTTCGATCTCCGTACTGCGTCGGTCCGTCCAACTCGGAAGGTCAGAAATGCGAAACGACGTCCGCCAGGACCGGACGCACCCGGTCTTCGATGGCCGTCGTGGCGCGACCTATGTGAACGAAGCCGACGAAGCGCTCGTGCTCCGCCAGCCCCAGGCCGGCTCTGGTGCGCGGGTCGTAGCTGTACCATTCCGTCAGCCAGGATGTGGAGAATCCCATCGCGTTCGCCGCCACGACGAGGTTCATGGCTGCGGCACCGGCGGACAACAACTGCTCCCATTCGGGAATCTTGACGTGCGGAGCCGCTCGCGACACGACTCCGACCACAACAGGAGCATGGGCCAGCCGTTTGCGTTCCGTCTCGACGCGCGCCGAATCCGCATCGGGATTGTCGGACTGGAAGACCCCGGCGATGACCTCGCCGGCCCGTCGGCGAGCGTCGCCTCGGAACACGATGAAGCGCCAGGGCGCGAGCTTGCCGTGATCCGGAACGCGCGCCGCAACGGCGAGAATTGCATTCAATTCCTCGGAATCGGGGCCAGGTTCCGCTAGGGCCCAAGGCGGAACCGAACGACGGCGTTGCAGGAACGCGAGGGTGTCGTTGGGGATGCGCTCTGACGTCATCGTACCCGCAAAGCACGAAAGCCGGCTGCCTTCAAGCCATCCCTCACCGGCAGGCGAGCAGACCTTCCCGCAAAGGCCTCGGTTCCGGTCTTCTGCCCACTCGCTCAGGAGTTCAACGAGGTTGCCGCCATCGTTACGGACCCACGCAGGAGGGTAGCCCTTCACAATGCGGTCGCCTTTGGCATAGCAATATGCGTCTGCGTTCGACACGCCGACGATTGCACCGAGGAGCTTCCCATGCGCCGGCTGGTCCTTACCGTTGCGGTTCTGCTGGGGTCGGTCGGTTTGGTGGCCGGGCAAGCGCCGAAGCCTGCCGTCGCGGCGCAGCCACTACGGGCGAGTTCAGCGAAGAGCTTTCTGCGCAGCGACCTCGAAAGCGAGGCCGTGCGGACCCGGGCAGCGGTACGCAAGAATGCCGCAGAACAGGCCAAGGGTCATACCGCGGACCAGCTCTTCGCCGACGGCGTCCGAGAAGCCGGATCCGATCCGAATGCGGCAGTCGACGACTTCGGCGCCGCGATCGCGACGGGGCGCGACGATGCCCTCGTGTGGCTCAAACTCGCGACCGTTGCGGATGCGGCCGCGGACAAGGTCAAAGACGACGACGATCGCCGCACCCAACTCAGCGATTGGGCTCCCGCGGCAGCTTACATCAGCTATCAGCGTGCGACGAGCCGGCACGATGAGGCGGCGGCGCTCAGCGCTCTCGGCGCGATCTATGCCAAGCGGGAGAACTGGCGCCCGGCGCTCGATAGCTACCTGGCCAGCCTGAAGGCCATCGACAGCCCCGCCGTGCGCAGCACCTACGATGCCTTGCGGCAAGAGCATGGCTTTCGCATCACCGACTACAAGATCGACAGCGATGCCGTTTCGGCGCGCGTCTGCTTTCAATTCTCCGAATCGCTCGCCAAAGCCAGAACCGACTTTTCCAGCTATGTCGCGGTCGGTGGCTCGGCCGATGCAGCGGTCTCCACGGAAGAACAGCAGTTGTGCGTGGAAGGCCTGAACCACGGCCAGCGCTACAGCATCACGGTGCGTCAAGGCCTGCCATCGTCCGTCGAGGAAAACCTGCTGAAATCCGCCGATTACGACATCTACGTGCGGGATCGTTCGCAGCAAGTCCGTTTCGCGGGCAAGAGCTATGTGCTGCCGCGTGTCGGCCCCGAAGGTATCCCGGTCGTGTCGGTCAATACGTCCAAGGTGGATGTGCAGATCCTGCGCATCGGCGATCGCAATCTGGCGCCGACGATCGGTTCGGAGGATTTCCTCAACCAGCTCTACCCGTACAAGCTCAACTCGATCGCGAATGACGCCGGCACCAAGGTCTGGTCCGGCTCGCTGGACGTGGAGCAACGGCTCAACGAGGACGTCACGACCGCATTCCCGGTTCTCGAAGCGGTCGGCAAGATGGCGCCCGGCGTTTATGTCATGCAGGCCTCGCCCCATTCCGACGTGGACGACAAAGAGCAATCTGGGCCGAAGCCGACGCAATGGTTCGTCGTGTCAGACCTCGGTCTGACCGCCTTGTCGGGAGAGAACGGCGTCACGGCGGTCGTCCGCTCACTCGCGACCGCGGAACCGATGAGCGGCATCGAGCTACGGCTTGTGGCGAAGAACAACGAAATTCTCTCCACCAAGGCGACGGATGGCGGCGGCGCGGTCCGGTTCGATCCCGGGCTGGTTCGCGGCAAAGGCGGCAACGTTCCGGCGGTGCTGGTCGCCACCAACTCGGACGGCGACTATAATTTCCTCGATCTCAGGCAGGCACCCTTCGACCTGACCGATCGGGGCGTGAAGGGCCGGCCATCACCGAAGGGGCTCGACGCTTTTCTCTTTTGCGAGCGCGGCGTCTACCGGTCGGGGGAGACCGTCAATCTGACTGCACTTTTGCGCGACCCGGCCGGGCAGGCCGCGACCGGCGTACCCCTAACCCTTGTGGTGAAACGGCCGGACGGGGTCGAATACAAGCGGATTGCGATCGCCGACGGCGGCATGGGCGGCCACTCCCTGGTATTGCCGCTTCTGCCGAGTGCTGCCAGCGGAACTTGGCGCGTCGAAGCCTACGCGGACCCTAAGGGGGATTCGGTCGGCGACACTAGCTTCCTGGTCGAGGATTATCTGCCCGAGCGGCTCAGCTTCGAGTTGGCAGTCAAGGACAAAGCCCTCGCGCCCGGCGAGGCCGCACGGATCTCGACGACGAGCCGGTTCCTCTACGGCGCGCCGGGAAAAAACCTCGAACTCACCGGCGAGACGACCATTCAAGCGGCCGACAAACCTGCTTGGCCGGCGCTGGAAGGATACCAGGCAGGGCTGACGGACGAAGCATTCGAGAGCGTCACGACGCCCCTGCCCGAGGGGGCCATGACCGACGCGATGGGGCTCGCCACCGTGACGGCGCCGGTTCCCGACGTGCCCGCGACGCGCCCCATCGCGGCCAAGATCGTGCTGCGGGTCGGCGAACCGGGTGGACGCGCGATCGAGCGGAACCTGACGCTTCCCATCCTGCCCCGAAGCGCCCTGATCGGCCTGAAAAAGACGTCCGGCAGCCTTGGTGAGGGCGGTACCGCGACTTTTGAGGTCATCGCGGTCGGGCGGAACGGCGAACGCATCGCCAAATCCGGCTTGCGCTGGTCGCTGTATCGCCTCGACAACGATTATCAATGGTACAGCGACGGCGGCCACTGGAACTACGAACGCGTGAAGTCATCCAAGCGCATCGCCGATGGGAGGCTTGATGCGGCGGCCGATGCCCCGGCACATGTTGCGGCGCCGGTGACGTTTGGCCAGCATCGCCTCGAATTGACGTCCGACGATCCTGCTCTTCCTCCGACCAGCATGACCTTCGATGTCGGTTGGTCCGGCGATGCTTCCTCCCAGACACCGGATTTGCTCGACGTCACACTTGACAAACGGGATTACGCCCCGGGCGAGACGATGCACACCCTGGTGCACGCGCGGTTTGCCGGCAAGGCCACGCTGGCGATCGCCAACGGCTCCGTGCGGACGATGCAATCCGTCGACCTCAAGCTCGGCGACAACAGCATCGATGTTCCGGTCGGCGAAGATTGGGGCACGGGCACTTACGCCGTCGTACTCGCCCATCGCCCCCTGGACGCGGCATCCCGGCGCATGCCCAGCCGGGCGCTCGGGCTGGGCTGGTTCTCCATCGACGCTTCCGACCGCAGCCTGAACGTGGCGCTTGACGTGCCGGAAAAAATTCGACCTCGTTCGACCC
>JBBPYT010000166.1:0-9045 GCA_038199665.1 Hyphomicrobiales bacterium | reverse complement strand
GATAGTCGCCCCCGCCGCGAAAGATCGCATCATGCTGGGCAGCCAGAATGTCGCCCTCATCGACGCCCGCGCCGAGGATCTCGATCGCGGCCCGGTCGGCCTCGTCCGACAAGGCGGCGGCATGGCGCACGCAGCCGATCTCGGCCTCGGATTTGGTCACTCGCAGATGCGGCACGAGGAGCGATGCGTCGACCGTCGAGGCGAAGCCGTCGAGGGCGGCCGCCAGCCTCATGCCGTTGCCGTAGGTCAGCCCGTGGGCGTCATGTTCGACGCCGAGCCGTTTTCCGCGGCACCCCAGGGCATCCAGCATGTCGACGAGGTCGCGCGCCGGCGTTGCCGAGCCGCTGTCCTTCCACACGCGGATATCTGCAATGTTGGACGTGTGTTGCGCCTGCCGCAGGTCGGCCGAACGAGTCAGCAGCGCCGTGCGTCCGTCGACGCCCACATAGAGGCTCTGGAAAAAGCAGAACCCGAAAGTGTCGTAGCCAGTCAGCCAGAACATGCTTTCCTGCGAGAACAGCAGCAGGCCGCCGAGATCGGCCGCCGCCATGGCGACCTGCAGCCGTTCCATCCTGGCGTCCATCTCGGCAGGGGGAAAATGCTCGTGCATGATCGGCTCCGGTTCTGCGGCATTATTTGTTGGGGCTCCTAGCTGAAGCCAAGTTGGGCCGGCTCGCAACACGTGTTTCGCGGGAGTTTTCCCGTGCTGCAGCGCGGCAGTAAATCCCTTGCACTTGCCCAGTCGGTCCCGCAACGATGCGCCGGCGTTTCTCGAACCGGGCGGGCACAATGGGCGCAGCAGTCATCGGCATCATCGGCGGGTCGGGCGTGTACGACCTGCCCGGATTGGCGGACGTCCGCGAGCAGCGGATGACGACGCCCTGGGGCGATCCCTCCGACGCTCTGCGGTTTGGCCGTCTGCATGGCCGCCATGCCGTGTTTCTGCCTCGACATGGTCGCGGCCATCGCCTTTCGCCGTCTGCCATCAATTATCGCGCCAACATCGACGCCATGAAGCGGGCGGGAGTCACCGACCTCGTTTCGGTTTCGGCCTGCGGATCCTATCGGGCCGAGCTCTACCCCGGCCTCTTCGTCTTCGTGGACCAGTTCGTCGATCGCACCTTTGGGCGGCAGTCGTCGTTTTTCGGAAACGGATGCGTTGCCCACGTTCCCATGGCCTACCCGATCTCGCCATTGCTGCAGGGCCGCCTGGTCGAAGCCGCGAAAGCCGAGAACATTGCCCATAAGAAGGGTGGAACCTACCTTTGCATGGAAGGGCCGGCCTTCTCATCCCGCGCCGAATCGTTGACCTACAAAGGATTGGGATATGATGTGGTCGGCATGACCGCGATGCCCGAAGCCAAGCTCGCGCGGGAGGCTGAGCTGTCCTACGCCACCGTCGCCATGGTGACGGATTTCGATTGCTGGCATCCCGAGCACGACAGTGTGGATGTCGCCACCGTGATCAAGGTCGTGCGCGACAATGCGCACCGCGCAGCGGCGCTCCTGGCGCGGCTGATCCTCGACTTTCCGGTGGATCACGAGCCTTGTCCGATCGGCTCGGACCGCGCGCTCGACGCGGCCTTCATTACGGCGCCCGAGGCGCGCGACCCCGAGCTGCTGCGCAAGCTCGACGCCGTGGCCGGGCGGGTGCTCGCCGCCAAGTGAGACGCGTATTTCCCGGACGCGAATTGGGCTCTATGGTCTTCGGCCGTGAGGACGTTGACGAGGCTTGGCGAAGCAGGTCCGCTTTGGCTAGGTAGCAAGGACAGCCCGAGGCCGGCATGATTTCGACCAACGAATTGAAGGACGCGATCCGCACGATTCCGGATTATCCGAGACCGGGGATCCAGTTCCGGGACATCACCACGCTCCTCGGCAATGCCCGGGCGTTCCGGCGCGCCATCGACGAAATGGTGCAGCCCTGGGCCGGCACCAAGATCGACAAGGTGGCCGGAATCGAAGCCCGAGGTTTCATCCTGGGCGGCGCGGTCGCGCATCAGCTTTCGGCCGGCTTCGTGCCGATCCGTAAGAAGGGCAAGCTGCCGCATAGCAAGGTCTCCATCGCCTATTCGCTGGAATACGGTCTCGACGAAATCGAGGTGCACCAGGATGCCGTTGCGCCGGGCGAGCGCGTCATCCTCGTCGACGACCTGGTCGCCACGGGGGGTACGGCGGCCGGGGCGGTAAGTCTGCTCAAGCGCATCGGCGCCGTGGTGGTCGCTGCCTGTTTCGTCATCGACCTTCCCGATCTCGGCGGTGCGCAAAAGATCCGCGATCTCGGCGTGCCGGTCAGAACCCTCATGGGGTTCGAAGGTCACTGAACCGACCGCGGCGCAGGGCGGCAACTCGGCCCCGGGATTGCGCCAAGCGGTCTTGCACCAGGCGGTTGCCCAAGACCTCGGTCCAGGCTGTGGCCTCGCGGTGCTTTACGAGGAAGGCGACCCGGTTTGAAGCCCGGCAAGGCCTGCAATGGGCTTTCCTCAACGCTCCAGTTGTATCGGTTCGAACACCATGAACCCTGTCTTTGCCGACCTGCCGACCTCCGTGTTCGAACACATGTCGCGGCTCGCGCGGGAGCACGACGCCGTCAACCTCGGCCAGGGTTTCCCCGACGATCCCGGCCCACTCGACGTCCGCCAAGCCGCGGCGACTGCCGTGATCGACGGGTGGAACCAGTACCCGCCGATGATGGGAATCCCCGAACTGCGTGCCGCCGTAGCGGCTCACTATCGTCGCTTTCAGCATCTTGCGATCGGCCCGGATGATGTGATGGTGACCTCGGGCGCAACGGAAGCGCTCGCCGGCGCCTTGCTGGCCCTGATCGAGCCCGGCGACGAGGTGGTGCTGTTCCAGCCCATGTACGATGCCTATCTGCCGCTGGTGCGCCGGGCCGGCGGCGTGCCGCGCTTCGTGACGTTGAACCCGCCGCATTGGCAGTTCTCGGAGGATGATCTCGCGCAGGCCTTTTCGCCTCGCACCAGGCTGGTCCTGTTCAACAATCCGCTTAACCCGACCGGCACTGTCTATGGCCAGGATGCCCTCCTCCGGCTGGCGCGGTTCTGCGAGGCCCACGACGCGATCGCGCTCTGCGACGAGGTCTGGGAACACGTCGTCTTCGACGGACGACAGCACGTTCCCTTGATGGCGCTGCCCGGTATGGCCGAGCGCACGATCAAGATCGGCTCGGCCGGCAAGATCTTCTCGCTGACCGGCTGGAAGGTTGGCTTTGTGGTAGCGCCCCCTCACCTGCTGCGCGTTCTCTCCAAGGCGCACCAGTTCGTCACCTTCACGACTCCGCCGAACCTGCAGGCCGCCGTGGCCTTCGGCCTCGGCAAGGCGGACGCCTACTTCGTTGGCATGCGAACGGAGCTTCAGCGCGCCCGCGATTTTTTCGAGGCCGGCCTCGTCGCGCGCGGCTTCCGGGTTCTCCCCACGCAGGGCACATACTTCCTCAACGTCGATGTGCAGCCGCTTGGGGTCGAGGACGATGTGAGGTTTTGCGAGGAGCTCGTGACCCGTCACGGCGTCGCGGCCGTCCCGGTCTCGGCCTTCTATGCCGAGACGCCGGTCCGTTCGGTGATCCGCTTTTGCTTCAGCAAGCGCCTAACCACTCTCGATGCCGCGCTCGAGCGGCTGGAAGGGGTCGCACGGCTCGCTCCGCAAAGTCCTGCGCCGGTTGGCCAAAGGCGGGATTAGCACGGCGCAAGCTCCATGCTAATCAAGTCGCATGAGGGAGAACACAGGCGCAACCATCGGGGATGCTTCGGCCGCGGCGCCACGCCGAGGACGTGACGCGCGAGCCGCCTCGATCGTGGCCGGCCTTGGCGAACGATCTGTCGTCCTGGTCGGCATGATGGGCGCGGGCAAGACCGTGATGGGCCGACGCTTGGCGGCTCAGCTTAGCCTCGACTTCGTCGATAGCGACGGCGAGATAGAGACCGCGGCCGGGATGACGATAGCGGACATTTTCGCGCGCCATGGCGAAAGCTATTTCCGCGAGCGGGAAAATCGCGTCATCGAGCGGATGATCCGCGACGGGCCGCGGGTGGTCGCCACCGGCGGAGGCGCCTTCATCCATCCTGGAACTCGCGCGACCTTCAAGGATCGGGCCGTATCGGTGTGGATCAAGGCCGAGTTCGACGTCCTGATGCGGCGCGTTCGCAAGCGCAGCAACCGCCCTCTCCTGCGAACCCCCGATCCCGAGGGAACCTTGCAGCGGCTGATGGCCGAGCGCTACCCGATCTATGCCGAAGCGGACGTGACCGTCATTTCCCGTGACGGGCCGCATGACATCGTGGTCAACGAGATGCTCGGCGCGATCGAAGCCCACCTGTCGGCCACGGGTGCCCTCGGCCTTTGTTCGCGAAGCAGGTGAAGGAACTCGTGACTAGCACCGCCGAAACCTGCGTTTGCGTCCCGGTCGCACTCGGCTCGCGCTCTTATTCGATCCTGATCGGACCCGGCCTGATCGAGGCGGCGGGCGCCAGAATCCATGCGCTTGCACCGGATGCGGCTTGCGCGGTCGTGACCGACACCACGCTAGCGCGCCACCATCTGCCGCGTCTGCAGGCAAGCTTGGCCGGGGCCGGGGTCCGCCATTCCGTCATTCTGGTAGCGCCCGGCGAGAGTTCGAAGAGCCTCTCCACCTTTGCCGAGGTGAGTGAAGCCGTGCTGGCAGCGCGGCTCGAGCGCGGCGATCTGGTGCTGGCGCTGGGCGGGGGAGTGGTCGGCGATCTCGCGGGCTTCGTGGCCGCGACCGCCAAGCGCGGAATGCGTTTCGTGCAGATTCCCACGAGCCTTCTGGCGCAGGTCGATTCCTCGATCGGCGGCAAGACGGGGATCAATTCGCGCCATGGCAAGAACCTCATCGGCGCCTTCCACCAGCCGAGCCTCGTGCTCGCCGATACGGATTGCCTCGAAACCCTGGCGCCGCGCGAATTCCGGGCCGGCTATGCCGAAGTCATCAAATACGGCCTGATCGACAACGAACCCTTCTTTGCCTGGCTGGAGCGGGAACGTGCGGCCATTTTCGCCGGCGGCCCGGCACGCGTTTCGGCCATCGCGGCGAGCTGCCGGTCTAAAGCCGCGACGGTGACGCGCGATGAGCGCGAGGAGGGTGATCGGGCGCTCCTCAACCTGGGCCATACGTTCGGCCATGCACTCGAACGGCTGACCCGGTATGACGGCGCGCGCCTGGTGCATGGCGAAGCCGTCGCGATCGGCATGAGCCTGGCATTCCGCTTCTCGGTTGCGCAAGGCCTGTGCGCGCCGGCCGAGGCGGATCGCGCGGTAACGCATTTGCGCGATGCCGGCCTGCCGACGCGCGTGCGCGATGTGCCCAAGTGGGAGGGGTCGAGCGACGCCATGGTCAACGCGATGCTCCAGGACAAGAAGGTCGTGCGGGGAAGCCTGAACCTCATCCTGGCCAGGGGCATCGGCAAGAGTTTCGTCGCGCGCGATGTCGCCGCGGATGCGGTCCGCCGCTTTCTCGACGACGAGCTGGCGGAGGCTTGAGCATGCAAGGTGCTCCAGCCGAGGGTGCAGCCTCAGGGGCGGATCTCTGGCTCGACATTGCGGTGGTGGCGCTGTGCATCACCCTGTCGGCTTTCTTTTCCGCGGCCGAGACCGCCTTCACGGCCACGTCGCGGGCCCGCATCCACGGCATGGATAAGGCTGGCGACAGTCGCGCCTCGATGGTGACGCGCCTGCTCGACATGCGCGAGCGGTTCATCGGCGCCATGCTGCTCGGCAACAATGTGGCTAACGTTAGCGCCTCCGCCCTGATCACCAGCGTATTGCTGGCGCTGGTCGGCGAACGCGGCGTGCTCTATGCGACCGTGCTGATGACGGTGCTGCTGCTCGTTTTCGCCGAGGTGCTGCCAAAAACTATCGCCATCAACTACCCCGAGCGGGTTTCGCTGTTTCTGGCGCCCACGGTGTCCTTCTTCGTTTCGGTTTTCGGGCCGGTGCTGAAGGCCGTCGAGGTCGTGGTGCAGGCGATCTTGCGCGTGGTCGGCGTGACGCTCGGCGAACAACGCTCGATGCTGTCGGGCGTCGAGGAACTGAAGAGTGCGGTCGACCTGCTCCATCAGGAGGGCGGGGTGGAGCGCTCGGATCGCGACATGGTGGGCGGGCTGCTCGACCTGCACGAACTCGAAGTGCAGGACGTCATGGTCCACCGCACGAAGATGCGGGCCATCAACGCCGACCTGCCCGCCATCGAGGTGGTGCGCGAAGTGCTGGCCTCGCCCCATACGCGGCTGCCGCTCTGGCGTGGGCGGCCCGACAACATCATCGGCATTCTGCACGCCAAGGAACTTCTGCGTGCCTTGAGCGCGCTCGGCGGCGACGCGTCGCGCCTCGACGTCGCCGCCATTGCCTACGAGCCGTGGTTCGTGCCGGCCACCACCGGCCTGCAGGACCAGTTGCAGGAGTTCCTCCGTCGCAAATCGCATTTCGCGCTGGTGGTCGACGAATATGGCGAGGTGATGGGCCTCGTGACGTTGGAAGACATTCTGGAAGAGATCGTCGGCGACATTCGTGACGAGCACGATCTCGCCGTGCAGGGCGTGCGGACCCACCCCGACGGGAGCGTGACGGTGGACGGATCGGTGCCGATCCGCGACCTCAACCGGGTGATGAACTGGGACCTGCCGGACGACGAAGCCAACACGATCGCCGGGCTGGTGATCCACGAAGCCCAGACCATTCCCGAGATCGGGCAGGTCTTCATCTTCCACGGCTTCCGCTTCGAGGTGTTGCGCAAGACGCGCAACCTCGTGACTTTGCTGCGCGTATCGTCGGCGGCGCCGGCCGGACAGGAAACGAGTTGATGAGCAAAGCACCTCCACGTCGCCGAGGCCTGACCGCCGCCTTGTCTCGACTGGTCGGCGGCACCTTCGCCTGCACGGCGCGGCTCAGGCCGGGCACATGGTCGAATCCGCGGGAGACCCGGCCTGACCGCCGTCGCGGTGACGCACGACACCGGGGATGCGCCAGGTCTTGAGGCTGGTCCAGGCTTTCCGATCGAGGCGGAACCGCTCGGAGGCGGCGAGACTACCGCCGGCGGCCGTGGTGTCGAGGCCGGTCCCGCAATAGGCGAAGCCGCATTTTTCCAGGACGCGCCGGAACCCGGGATCGAGCACGCGTGAGGAGGCGGCGATCAGCGGCGTTTCGGTCAGCATGAAGGCCGCGTCGGCCACCGCCTGTACGGCTTCCGTCATCAAGCCCGAACCACGGCGGTCCTCGGCCAGCGACACCTGCAAGAGCAGCCCGCAGTTTTCGATGCGCTCGCGGATAGGCGAAAGGGCGATGGCGCCGAAAGGGCGACGATCGCTGCCGCGTCCCGTCAGCATGAGATGCAGGGCGCTACCTTCGGCGTTTTCCTGGCGCAGACGCTCGGTCTTTGCGACCTCATCCGAACGATAGCGGTCGGCCGCGTCGGCTTCAGGCAAGGCGGCGTCGCCGGGCACTGCGGCGGCCACGACGTCAGCGGCAAACGGCCAGCGCAGCCACAGGCGCCGCGTCTCCAGCCGGAAAACGTCTTCGCGCGTGATTTCGGGAAACATGCCAAGCTCCCTGACGAGGAGAACCGCTTGCGGGTGCTCCGAAACGACGAAGGGGAGGTGCTGCTCACCTCCCCTTGCCGGTCTGGCTTGGTGTTTCCGGTCTTTTTGGAACCGAATGGTTCCTTGAAGAACCTTCACCGGGAGCTTTGAGCACCGGTGGGGTTCTTCGTCCAACCCCACCCTTATTCGGCGGCCTCGGCGGCCGTGGCCATGGTGACGACCGCTACGTAAGCGCGGCCGTTGCCCTTTTTTTGGAACTCGACTTTGCCGTCACACAGGGCGAACAAGGTATGATCCTTGCCGAGGCCGACATTCGAGCCCGGGTGCCATTTGGTGCCGCGCTGGCGAATGAGAATGTTGCCGCCGCGCACCGCTTCGCCGCCGAACTTCTTTACGCCGAGGCGCCGGCCTTCGGAGTCGCGCCCGTTGCGGGACGAACCGCCTGCTTTCTTGTGAGCCATGATCCTGCTCCTGAACCTTGCCTGCCGCTCTGCACCGCCGGGTCGATGTCCGGTCCCCGAAACTGGTGCGAGCCGCTATTGAATCGTAAACCTAAGCAGCCGCCTCGGCGGTCGCGGTTTCGGCCGAACGCGCGGCGGGCACGTCGGCCTGTGCTTCCGCCGCACCTTTGCGTCGGCGGCTCGGCTTCTGCCCCGCGGTCACGATCTCGGTGATCCGTACGACGGTGAGATCCTGGCGATGCCCTCGCTTGCGGCGCGAATTCTTCCGCCGACGCTTCTTGAAGGCGATGACTTTCGGACCGCGCTTGTGCTCGACGATTTCGGCCGCGACTCTCGCGCCCGGCACGAACGGCGTCCCGACCTCGGTCGATCCGCCATCGCTGAAGCTCAACACATCATCGAACGTCACGGTCGTACCGGCTTCCCCCGGCAACGTCATGACCACAATTTCGTCTTCGGCGGCGACCTTGTATTGTTTGCCGCCGGTCTTGATCACTGCGAACATCTCTAACCTCGTGTTCGATCCGGCTCTGCCCATGCTGGGCGGCCGGCTTCTTGGCAGTTGGACCCGCTAGGTTTGGGCGAGCAATCGAGGACGGATGCCCATAGGACGCGCGAAACGGCATTTCTGCCGCTTAGCGAACGTCGGTGGTTCTTAGGATCGACGCTCCCTTCTGTCAACCGGATTGAAAGCGCCAAGCCGCAAGGCGACGGCGGCGAGTCGGTTCCCAATGCTTAGCCTCGTTCACGCGGCAATCGGCCTGCATTCGGCCGTGGAGTCTTGTTAAACGTCCCCGGCCCGTGATATTGCCGCAGCGCCATGCAGCGGCGCGCCCTCGGGCGTGTAGGCCGGAGAGGTGGCTGAGTGGTTGAAAGCACCGCACTCGAAATGCGGCATAGGTGCAAGCCTATCGGGGGTTCGAATCCCTCCCTCTCCGCCAATGATGCCGTAACCATCTGGTATGATTAAGTTTTTCAAGTCAAGAAAATGGCAGTTTCGGTCCCTGGTACAG
>JBBPYT010000165.1:0-3652 GCA_038199665.1 Hyphomicrobiales bacterium | reverse complement strand
GCGAACATCATAAAAAGAAGCGCAAATAGCCGAGGCACGCGCCCCCACCCCGAAGGCGGTGGAAGATGGCATTCATGATTTCGCGCATCGGCCACGCCCGTGGCCGTCCATGCTCGTTGCGCTGGTGCATGAAGGGCTCGATCAGAGCCCATTCGGCATCGGTCAGATCGGTTTCGTAACGCGATGCATCCCGGGCTATGCCGCCGTCGAGGGGTCGGGGTCCACGTCCCAAAATGGCTCTATCCCACTCTCGGAAAAACGCGAGCCCCGGCCACTCAACCCGCTTCTCGTACGGGCTCTAAGCCTTCAGAAAGATGATGCGCATTACCGCAACACCGCTCCCCGAGTTGACGGCTGCTTCCTTGGTGCTGCCCTTGCCGCAGCTCCAAACGTCGCCGGATTTGGCCGAGAATTCCTTGTCACCCGCCATGATCTTTAGTTCGCCGTCGCTGACATGACACACCATGTCATGTTCCATAGGCTCTCCCAAAGGGGTCTTTGTCCCAGGCTGATAGACGAGGTCGACCATTGAAATCGTCTTGTAGGCCTTGATATTCGAAGGGCGCTCACCGAGCTCCACCGCCCGGACTCCGGGGTACAGCTCCTTGCCTTTATCGGCAGCGTATGCAGCCGTGGCGGGCCTCGCGAAAGCGAATAACGGTGTCACGCCTGCCGACAACCCGAATGCGAGTGCGGACCTGCGATGAATGTTTTCCATGATGTCCTCCCTCACTGACCGCATGCTTGCCGCACGCGAGGCGAAGAATCGACGCCCAAAAAACTAAGATGTCAAACCAAGCTTCGACACTCCGGCAGGAGCAGATTCTTGGATCAAATCCAGATCTCATTCCCGTCCTTATCGCGCGGAGTGAGCCGTCGCCGATCCTTTCTCTGTGTATCAGCGGCTCCGGGTCGCAAAGATTGCGCTCGTTGCCATGATGATTGGGCTCGCATTGACCGATCCCTCTCGCGTCGTGCCGCACCAACGGGATCAGGCAAACGCGGCACGCGCCCTCGTCCGCAATAGCCTGGCCGAATTGGCCTTGGGTGCCGTGGTCGTCGCGCTCGTCGTCCTGTTCGGCCTGATCGGACCACAAGCACGAAGCCGTTATGGGCTGTAAGCCGTTGAGGGCATGCAAAGTTCGACCATAGAGCGAGCGAGTTCCCCACAACTTGCGACGGCGTCCCCACGGGAATCGCTTGCTTCTCACCAAGAAAGAGGGTTTCATCCCTGGAAATAACGTGTCGGCACTGAACCCTCGCAAGAAGGACCGGCTAGGAAGTGACTAAGCGCCCAACCGCCGCGACTACGCAGACCTCCGCCTCGGACGAAATGGCTTATACCGCCCACAACCTGCGACGGGAGACCGGCTGGGTCGGTGCGTTCGTGATCGGGCTTGCGGGCACCATCCTCGTGACCGGCATCGCGCCGGTGATGGTCACCACACTCGGCGCTGCCGCAATTCCACTCACGATCGTGGTGACGCTCACCGGCTGGCTGCTGTGCCTGTTCCTGGCAGAACTCGCAGCGATGATGCCGGAGCGCACTGGCGGTGCTCCATCCTATGCCTATCCGGCTTACAAGGAGCGCTGGCCGCGCTTCGCCAAGCACATCAACGGACTCACCGCCTGGATGTATTGGCTGGGTTGGTTCCCGGTCGCACCGCTCAACATGATCCTGGCCTCTTTCTACTTGGCCGACCGGTTCGGGCTTGATACGAAATCGGGTTTCACGCCGATCCACACGCCGATCGCCTGGTGGACGCTGGGCATCTCGATCGCGGGCATCCTGCTGTTCTTCATCCCGGCTTGGCTCGGCATCCGGTTCGGTGCGGCGTTCGCCAAGATCCTGGCCGTGCTATCGATGGTGCCGCTCACTTTCATCGCGGTCGCCTGGATCTTCGTCCCCTCCGCGGTGCACCTGGATGAACTTGCGGGCTTCCGCCATCTCGACGGCACCGGCTTCTTTACGGGCATGAGCGACTATGGCTGGCTGTCGGTCTATCTGGGCTACGCCTTCCTGCTGACCTGGAACGTGATCGCGATGGAAGCCGCGGCCTGCTATATCGGCGAATGTGCGGACCCGCGGCGCGACGCGAAGATCGCGCTGAACCTGGAGGGCGGATTCGGCGTGTTCATCTACACGTTGATCCCGATCGCCTTCGTCGTGGTGCTTGGCGCCAAGGCGCTGGGCGACCAGGCGTTGTCCGACCCCAAGACGATCTTCGTCGACTTCACCGCCAAGCTGTTCCCGTCGGCCGCCGGCGGAGTGATCGGCTGGGCGATCGCTGCCATGCTGATCATCGCCCTGGCACTCTCGGCGCTGAACGCGATCATGGGATGCGGGCGGGCGCTGTACCAGATGTCGCTCGATGGCGAATTTCCGCGCTTCTTCCAGCGACTGAACCGACATGGGGTGCCCGGCAACGCGATGGCGTTCAACGTCGCCTGTTCGCTGGTCGTGGTACTGCTGGGCGGGGCCGTCGAGATCTACACCTTTTCGAATGTCGGCTACACAGCCTCGTTCATCCCGGTGCTGGTCGGCTACTTCATCCTGCGCCAGGACAAGCCGCATCTGGACCGGCCATTCCGCCTGCCGGAGTTCATGAAGTGGGTGGCACTCGCGATGGCCGCGCTGTACTTCGTCATCTGGCTGTATGGCGGCCTAGTGTACTCGAACATCGGCAGCGCGCAGATCTATTACTGGCTCGGCTGGGGGGTGCTGCTGTGCTACTTGCCGTTCTACTGGTATCGCCGCTATGTCGAGGACCCTCGCTACGCAGCCTCTGCGCCGCCGCTGGCTCAACTGGGGGTCAGCGACTGAGGCCTCGACAGCAGCCGCTGGCCAACCCCGACACCCCGATCCGTCGCCTGCTGCTGGCGTCGGAGGGGCGGCCCTTCGCGACCGAGGTTCTTGACCAGGCTGTGGAGCTTGCCCGCCCGCTGTCGGCATCGGTGGAAGTCCTGGCAATTGCCCGCGTCTGGGGCAGCGCGTGGGGCTTCCCGAACCCATGGCTGATGCCATCGCGGCGCGAGTTGGACGAGCGGCGCGCGCATGTCGCCGCTGCGATCGCCGCGTTGTCGGCACACGGCATCGCGGCATCCGGCCGGGTGGTAGGCACGCGCGATGCCGCGCGCAGGATCGCGGCGGAGACGATCGCCGGCAACCACGATGCGATCCTCATGGGCGCGGACCCGCCCAGGCGGCCTCTGCTGGCCGATCTCTTCTGGGCCAACGAACCGTACCGAGTTCAGCGCCGCGCTCGCGTACCGGTGCATCTGGTGGTGCAAGCCTGATGCCGTTAGGGTCGGCCCTGCTGTTGCTGTCCCTCTCGGCGGTGCTGGAAGCGGGCGGCGATGCGTTGGTGCGGATGGGTCTGCTCGGCAGCGACCGCGCGCCCGCGACCCGTGCGGGGTTCCTGGCTGCAGGAGCGCTGGTGCTGTTCGGCTACGGGCTGTCGGTCAATCTGCCGGCCTGGGATTTTGGCCGGCTGCTGGGCGTCTACGTGGCGCTGTTCTTCGTCGTGGCGCAGATCGTCAACCGGCTCGCCTTCGGGGTAGCGCCGAGCTTGCCGGTGCTGCTAGAGCCTGATGACTTTAGGCTGACGCATAGCCTGAGTTGACGAGATAGTTGGCGCATTCGGTGGATGAG
>JBBPYT010000164.1:0-4092 GCA_038199665.1 Hyphomicrobiales bacterium | reverse complement strand
GAGGCATCGGCAACCGCCGAGCCAGGCGAGTGTGCGTTCGACTATCCATCTGCGAGGCAACATCTCAAATCGCTTGGCCACATCGGATCGCTTGATTTGACGATCTAGATTGTCCATTCGCCATGACCCTTGAGCGCATCGCGCAATTTGCCGCCCGCATAGCCCCCATCGACGAAGATATGGCGCAACCATGGAAAGCGCTGGCGGATTGCCTGGAGCAGCGCCGGTGCTCCATCTCGATCCCGCACATCGGCCGCACGAACCGGCGGTTCGTCGTCGCGGTACCCCCTCTCCCCACGGCGCGAGGAGAGGGATCGGATCGCTAGCGGATACCCGCATCGATCAGCGACACGAGACCGCCGATGGTCTGGGGCGTGATGACGCCGGCGCCGGTATTGAGGTTGAGGCCAGGCATTTTGTACTTCGCGCTCAGCACGCATTGCAGGACGGGCATGAAGCCTTGCAGATAAAGCAACTGATCGAGCGTCGCGGAGATATAGCCCGATTTGAGCCCGTTGATCGTGGCGGGGGCAAGGTCGATGCCGCCGACCTCGATGTCGCCGGGCTTCTTGCCGGCTTGCTTCAACACGTCGGCCAGAATGCCGGTGATGCCGCCGTGTTGTGTGCCGATGGCCTTGAGCTTCGGATGCGCTTGCACGTAGGCGGTGAGAACCGGAACCGCGAGAGTGGGGTCGGAATTCGCCTCCGGCGAAATCTCCAGCCGGTCGACCTTGAGGCCTGCCTTCTCCAGCGTGTCGGCGAGACCTTTTTCGGAGAGGCCGCGCTCGGCCTGGCTGAAGATGCCGTAGACCATCGCCTCGTCGCCGGACTTGAGGCTGCCGTCCTTGATCATGTTCTGCGCGGTCAGTGAGCCGCCCACATAGAGATCGACGCCGGCGTAACCGAAGCCCTTCGTCCCGTACTGAGCCTGGAGGGGAGTCAGCGGCGAATTGCCGTCGGTGACGACAATGCCCTGGTCCGTCGCCTGCTTGACAAGACCGCTGAATGCATCGGAGCCGGGGTGGCCCATGATCACGATGCAGGCGGGCTTGGCGGCCAGCGCTTGCTTGAACTGCTGGACCATTGTTTCCGGTGCCCAGCCGGCGAACTGAGCGTTAAGCTTGTCGACGCCCAACGCCGTGGCGGCCTGGGTTGCGCCGGTCTGACGCGCCAGCGTCGAGCCGTCGCCGGGATTGCCGCCCATCTGCATGTAGATTGTCAGGCCCTTGCCGGGCGCATCTTCGGCCGAGGCCGTAAACGCGCCGCCTGTCATAACGGCAAGCGCCGCAGCGCCTGCCAGAAGCAGTGTCTTGGAATGCATGTTTCTCTCCCACGTAATTATCGGGTCAGGCCCGAGGCGATCCCGCGCCGCCTGGCGCGGGACCTTTTCCGACCGGAGCAAGCCGGCCGGAATCCGCACGTCGCTTGAAACGCGCGAAAAACGCGGCGCGCCGATGTGGTTCCTCGACGAAGAGGTAGAAAATGATGGATATCAGGAAGATGAGGCCCTGCACGGTGCGCACCCACGCGCCCGTAAGGCCGGTGGCGACGAGTCCCGCCTCAAGAATCCAGATGATGCAGCAGCCGAATACGGTGCCGACGATGGTGGCGCGACCGCCGAAGATCGAGGTTCCCCCAATCAACACGGCGGCTATAGCGGTCAGCAGATAGCCCTGCCCCTGGTTGCCGAAAAAGTTCCTATTTTCGAGCGTCAACATCATCGCCGCGATCGACGCAAGGGCTCCCATGAGGGTGTAGAGCTTGATCTTTTCCGCCACGACGTTGATGCCTACGACGCGCGACACATCGTTCGAATCGCCGATGAAGAGCACGTGTTCGCCGAAGCGGTGGCGATTCAGGATGAACCAGAGAAAGACGACGATGAGCAGGGTCCACACCGCCTGAATCGAGATCTGGTTCTGCCAGGCGTAGGAGTTCGGATCGCCGAAGCGGCCAACGATCCACCCCCAGACGCCGGTATCCTCCGCGCCTCGCAGCGCATAGGACTTGCCGCCAGACAGAACGGTCGCAATGCCCGACCAGAAGAATTGCGTCCCAAGCGTCGCAATGAACGAGGGGATGCCGATCCGGGCGATCAGAAGCCCGTTGACGAGGCCGACAAGTATACCGGACGCGAGCGCCGCCAGGACTGCGATCCAGCCGAGGTTGTAGTCCTTGAACAGGATCGCGAAGACGAAGCCAGAAAAGGAAATCACCGCCGGAAACGACAGGTCGATCTCGCCCGCCCCGATCACGAAGGTTAAACCGGTGGCAAGCACGATCAAGGGCGGCGCGGTCGACAACAGTGTCGTGTAAATATTGGGCGCCAGGAAAACCTCAGGCGCGGTATACATGAACAGACCGAGGATCAGCGCGAATACCAGGATGATAGGCAGGCCCTCGATCCGAGCCAGCGAACGAATTCTTGGGGCGGGGGCCATGGCTGCTCGCATCAGCGCTTGTTCTGCATGTCGATGAGATATTCGGTCAGTTCGGCGACGGTCATGTCCTTGGGCAGTATCTCGGCAACGATTTCGCCACGGTCGAGCACGATCAGCCGGTCGGCGACCTCGTGCACGTGAGCGAGATTGTGCTCGATGTAGATCGAGGCGTGGCCTGCCGCCTTGATCCGGCGCACGAAGTCCAGAACCTTGCGCACTTCCTTGACGCCTAGCGCGGCGGTCGGCTCGTCGAGGATGATGAGATCCGAATTGAAATGCATCGCGCGGCCGATGGCGATGCCCTGGCGTTCGCCGCCCGACAAGACGTTCACGGTCGAGTCGACCGAAATGCCCAGACCGCGAAAGCCGATCGTGTTGAGGATGATCTCCTCGGCGATCTGTTTTTCCTTTTTGACGTCGATGAAACCGAACCGATTGGTGATCTGCCGCCCTACGAAGAAATTGCGCCAGAGCGGCTGTTTTTCGCCCAGCGATTTGTCCTGGTACACGGTCTCGATCGAAAGTTCGTGCGCCGTTCCCACGGAATAATCGGACAGGTCGAGTTCCTTGTCGCGCACGAAGATACGGCCGGAGGTAGGCTTGTAGACGCCCGTGATCGTCTTGATCAGGGTCGACTTGCCGGCGCCATTATCCCCGATCAGGCCAACGATCTCGTTGCGCCCGACCGCCATGCTGACGTCCTTCAGCGCATGCACTGCGCCGAAATACTTCTGCACACCTTCCAGCCGGACGATGTCTCCAAAAGCGGGTGTGACAGCGGTCGCGACGGCTGCAAGAGGCTGATTCATCCGCCGCCGTCCTTGTGCCTGAGGCTCGTCATGGCGTCCGACCCCGCCTGGCTGAGAAGCGCGCGCACGGCGAAACGGGCAGTGTCTGAATCGCCGCGCCCAATGGCATCGACGATCGCGCGATGATTGGGACGAAATGATCGTGACCGGGACAGGTCCGGCACCGAAAGCAGGAGGCGGTCGACGACGTCTGGATCGGGGGCGCGAAGGACATTAGGAAGCCGTTGGCCGAGGCGACCAGGATCGACTGAGCCTTGGTTCGAAGAGATCGCGCAGGAATGCCGCGGTGGGCGCGGCGCCCCGTTGCAAGCTCAATATATCTTTGTAAAGGCGGTTCCGGGCCGCTCGCGGGCACACAACCGTCCCGCGAGGCGGCGCCGATTCCACAAACCCCTTGCCGTCAAGCAGCTTGATCGCCTCACGCATGGCAGGGTGCGACGTCGACAGTTCACGGGCAAGATCGGTCGAATTGGGGAGAGCAATGGCCAGCCTGAACTCGCCGGATACAACCCTGCGGCCGATGCTCTCCGGCGGCCAGGATAATGCATCGCGACACGTGGCCGCCCTCGGGACTTCAGCCCCTCCAATTGTTTCTCCCCGTATTTGCTGACACGCACTCCCTGCCGCGCACTCGTTTTGATGACGTCGTGATAGCCTTACTTATTCGTCCTTTGATCGTCAAGAATGGGACGATATGTATGAGGGCTATCGCATTTGGCCGAGAACGGATCGGGCGAACGCGTCGGACCATCCGGATCGCTTGCGCTTGCGGCGTATGGATACGTCGGGTCTCGCGGATCGGAGGACGTTGAGGGCGAGTTTTCGCAGTGTGGTGAGGTTTT
>JBBPYT010000163.1:0-5672 GCA_038199665.1 Hyphomicrobiales bacterium | reverse complement strand
GGACTCCCGTCTCGTATTTCGACACGGTCCCCTGGCCAAGCTTAAGCCTAACAGCTAAATCAGCCTGGGTGAGCCCGCGCGCGTCACGGGCGAGTGTCATCATGTGATGGTTGAAGCTGTCCATTTCTGGAGTCATTCATGCAGCTTAGAGACGGCCCTGTCGGGTCACGTCCCGCCAAGCCCGCTCGCCAACCTTGCGTTCCTCTGATGGAATGACGGCTGCACACCACATCGTTCGCTTCGTGCCCATTGGCCGTGCGATTTGGGTGCGAATAATAGTGGTGCCCGTTGCATCCAACAGGTATCCGGCCGTCAGCCGGACTGGCGGCATAGGAAGTCCGGGAAGATCAAACCCACGATCAAAGTTCCGAGCCTGTTTGGTGGGGTAGTTCCTAACCCGTCCATCTTCGTCCATTTTTTTGAAACGAATAACGATGTCCACGCTCTCGATGAGCCAAAGACGCAGCCCGTTGATGTCCCTTGGACGAACGCCAACGCGACCGATAAAGCGTCGGTCCGCTTCCGCCGCCATATGACAGTACGTGCAGGCAGCCTGCGCGCGAGAGTCGTGTTCGATCAGGATTTGCGGGTCGTATCCACGGTAACGGGCGTGGGCAGCACGAGTGACATGATCGAAATCATCGAGCAGCGCGCCGAGCGCGTCCAGCGTCTCTTCCATCGATTTTTCGGGCATCATCGTGCTCCCGGAATGCGAGCTTCATAGTGCTCCCGATTCGGACGGAAAGCAAGAAAATTATTCCTATTAATATTCCCGGCGATCTTTAACGCCTTGTTTTCCAGCGTTTTTCGGCTGCTGCCTTAGCAATTTCCGCCTTTCGCTTCGGTGTGAGACGCTTGGCCCGCGCAGCTCCGCCGCGCTTCCCCATGGATACGGCGGCCGGGTCCTTCCCGTCATCGACGCGCGCAGCCTCCTCGATCTCACCCGTGGCGATGCGCATGACGTGGACAGCGTTGCCGATCACGTCGGCGGGACGCTTCTGGCCTTTAGCCGGCATTGGCGTGGCCCGGCTTGAACGTCATAATGATCCGCCCCAGTCGGTAGGACCTGCCATCGCCGCTGCGGGAATATCTAGGTTCGTCAGCCATCACGCCCTCTCCTCTGCTTCCCGCCAAGCATACAGGAGCGGGGGCCGGAGCGCGACAGCGGCGTCAAGGGGCCGGCCCGAAATTCAAACTGAGACACTACCCACAGTCGAGTTCCCTGGACCTTGATGGGGCTGTCCCCTTGCGCAGTCCCGATCCGGCGGAAGAAATGGCTCAGTTCCGATCTTCGGGCAACGCGGGAAGGGGTAGGAAGTCGATACCGTCTTCCAGGAGAGATTTTACCTCCTCGGTCGTGGCGGTTCCATATATCGAGCGTTCCGGCGCGTCGCCGTCGTGGATCTTTCGGGCCTCCGCAGGGAAGGTTCGACCGACATCCTCTGCATTCTCCTTCACACGATTGTGCAATTCGCGCAGCAGCGACCGCATGTGCCGGAACTTCTCCTCTTCGGCGAGCCCCGGACCCTCGATCGCCACGGGCACCTGCGTAGCAACGGTCGAGGTTTCAGCCCGTTGCCGGGAGGATCGGCGGATCGACGGGGCCATGAGGGCTTTGCGCACCTTGCCCGACCCGCAGTGGGGACACCCGACATCACCCTGCCGGCTTTGGTCGTCGAAGGCCTGGCTGTCGCGGAACCAGGCCTCGAAGACATGGGCACCGTCACAAACGAGAGAATATCGGATCATGAGCTTTCGCTGCGCTGCGCGAACCTCCCTAGGGTTGCGCACGGACGAAGAACGAAGCAGGCCTGTGCGCCTGACCTAGGGATCAGATTCCGCAGCTCCCAACTCCTGTCGAAGCGGCCAAAAGAGCATCGAGCTGTCCCGATGCGTCGAGGTCGTAAAGATCGTCGCAACCGCCAACGTGGCGTTCGCCGATAAAGATCTGCGGAACCGTGTTTCGACCGCTTGCCCGGAGCCTCATCTTGTCGCGTTCGACGCGATCTCCGGTGACGTCGATCTCGGCGAACTGAGCCTGCTTCTTCCGCAAAAGATCTTTCGCCAAGTGGCAATATGGGCAGAACCTTGTCGTATAGATCATGATCGGCGGCATCATACAGTCCCGTAGCGCAAAACAATATGGGGATGTCAACTCTCCGTCACAACTTGTGCGAAGACGAGCACGTCAACACCCGCCGCGCCGCCGCGCAGCAAGGTTTGCGCCGCAGCGTTCAGCGTGGCGCCGGTCGTCAGGACGTCGTCCACCAGCAGGACGCGCTGGCGATGAACCGCCGCAACCGATCTGTTCGGGATGCGAAATGCGCCTTGCACATTCTCCTTGCGTTGGATGCGCGTCATTCCGACTTGGGTCGCCGTCGCCTTGACGCGTTCCAGGAGAAACGGATCGCAAGCTACGCCGCCGGCCCGCGATATCTGCGCCGCCAGCGCCGCGGCCTGGTTGAAGCGGCGGGTCCACAAACGTCCCCTGTGCAGCGGTATCGGCGAGATGACGTCGGCCTCGGCTAGGAGTTCCGCGCCGGCGCGCGCCATCCAGAGGCCGAGCGGGCGTGCCAATTCCAGTCTGTCCCCGTACTTCAGCCGATGCACCAGGAGCCGCGCGGGCCCTTCCTCGAAACGCGCCACCGCACGAGCCCGGCCATAGGCCGGCGGATTCGATATGGCTTCGGCGGACAGCAGGCCCACACCGAGATCCTGAACGAAAGGCGTGCCAAGCCTCTCGCAAAACGGCCGTTCGATGAACCGCATGCCGCGCCAGCAAAGAGGACAAAGGCCATCCTGCCTACCGACAGCCCGCCCGCAAGCCAGGCAGCCGGGTGGAAACACGAGATCGAGGCTCGCCGACCCAAGGGCGGCCAGCACTTGGCGAACCCGACTGGCAGCGTTCCGTTGCCCGTCAGGCCCCGGCCTTGATGCAGTCCCACCCTGCTCGGTGGGGGGCGACCCTTCATGCATGGGCTGAGATTAAGGCAACTCCCGCCGCCCGAACAACAGCGCCGATTGCCCGGCCGCAGCCGACCGTGCGGGCTCGTATCGGCTCAGTACCGCAAGCCGCGACCCCCCGGTTCTCGGCCCGAAACGGATTTTGCGGCTTTCCAAGGCGGCGTCTCGAAGGTAGGACAATTGACGCCGAGCAAGTCGGCGGTGGCGGCGGCGGCCGGCATCTTCAAGCGGAACCTTGTTGTATGATGAAATTTCGCACGTGCTGGCGATCAATGGTGCTGACTCTGGCTTGCGGCCTGGCGGCTGTCGCGCATGCCCGGGCCAATCCGACGCTGGTCATGGACATCGATTCCGGTGAGGTCCTCTACCAGGACATGGCCACCGCTCCCTGGTTTCCGGCGTCGCTGACCAAGCTCATGACGACCTACGTGGCGTTGAGTAAGGTTCGCGAGGGCAAGGTTTCCATCGACACGCCCCTGCGAGTTTCGGCGCGGGCGGCCCGCATGGCGCCCTCCAAAATGGGCTTCCGCCCCGGCACGCTGGTGACCCTGGATAATGCGCTCAAGATGCTGGTGGTGAAATCGCCGAACGACATTGCGGTGACCATCGCGGAAGGGATTTCGGGCTCGGTGGAGGCCTTCGCCGACGAAATGAATGCCTATGGTTCCAGGCTGGGGCTGCACGAATCGCGTTTCGAGAACCCGAACGGGCTTCCCGACGAGCGTCACGTCAGTTCGGCCCGGGATATGGCGATGATCGGCCGTGCGCTGTTTCGCGAATTCCCGGAACAGCACGGCCTGTTCGGCATAGCGGCGCTGAGTTTCGGCGGCCGCATCATCAACAATCACAACACCCTGATCGGCCGCTACCCGGGCGTCGACGGTATGAAGACGGGCTATACATGTTCGGCCGGTTACAACGTGGTGGCCTCCGCCCAACGCGGCGACAAGCACCTGATGGTGGTGATCCTCGGTGCGCCGTCGGGACGTGAACGCAGCGAGCGCGCCGCAGCGCTGTTCGAGCGATATTTTTCGAATCCTGGCAACAGTGCCGGCGATGTCGCGGCCTTGCCGGCAAGCGACATCGTCCTGCCGCCCGACATGCGGGGACAAGTCTGCGGCCCAGGCCGTCACGATGCCATCGCGGAAGCCGAGGTGGAGGATGCGAGCATTCCGCTCGCATCTGCCGGCGGCGAGATGTTTGGACGCGCGGCTGAACGAAGTGCGCTTCTGGATCTTGCTGCGGGGGCTGCCACAGTTGTCACACCGGGAGGCAAAGTGGAACTGCTGGGGCCGCGCGCGGCTTTCGAACCGGTTAAAGTCTTCATAGGGCCGGTTGCTGGCTGGAGCGGGACGGTCGCCGGAGCGACCGAGCTCGGTGCGCCGGGGCCGAAAACACCTCGCCCCCCTGCGCCCTCCGTCGCGACCTCCAGGCCTGAACCCGCTGTCTTGGGCGCGAGCAACGACAGCTCGGTCAGCCCGTTGGCCCTGGTCGGTGCCGTCACGCCTCCGGCGGCTCTCGCCGCAGCCAACAAGGTGGTCAGAACGAAGGGTCGTCAGAGCTTGCGGGCGGCGGCGAAAGGCAGCCGCACACGGGAGCCTAGAACGGCGGCGTCCAAGCGGGCGGACGTCGGCTCGGTAAGAGCATCGGGTGCCAAGCCGTCTGCCAAAGCCGCTGCTGCGGTGCCTAAGCGGAAACATCCCTCCAAAGTAACCAAGCCGGCCAAGGGCAAGGCCGCCGGGTGAAGGCGGACCCGCGCAGGTTCCGCGACGCGGCGCCCGTGCCGATCACGATTCTGACTGGGTTCCTCGGCGCCGGCAAGACGACGCTCCTCAACGCGCTTTTGCGACAGCCAGCCATAGCGCGGGCGGCCGTGATCGTGAACGAATTCGGCGACCTCGGCATCGATCACCTGCTGGTCGACAGGGTCGAGGGCGACATGCTCGTCCTAACTACCGGGTGTCTCTGCTGCGCGGCCAGGGGCGACCTGGCGATTGCGCTCGACAACCTCGTCGAACGCCGCAAGGCAGGGCAGATCGACTTCGATCGAATCATGATCGAAACAACGGGAATCGCCGATCCGGGACCGATCCTCAACGCGGTTCTGCTTGATCCGGACTTGTGGCGCGTCTGCCGGATGGGAACCGTCATCACCGTGGTCGACGCTCTGGGCGGGGCGGCCATTCTCGAACGCCATTCCGAAGCCGCGCGGCAGGTCGCCGTCGCTGATCTGCTGGTTCTGGCGAAGACCGATCTATTGCGGGAGTCCGGGGGTGACGTCCTGGATCGCTTGGAACGCCGGCTCGGAGCCTTGAACCCGGCCCCGATTCTGCGCTCTCAGAACATCGAGGCGATCGGTCGAGCGATGTCGGAACCGGCGTTCGGACTCGCCAACCGCGGGACAAGGAGCGATCGGCCGAGTGCCGATCCGGCGCATGGTCATCACGCACTCGACCGTCACCCGCATGTCGAGGCCACAAGTCTTCGAGCCGGTTCGGTGGACCTCGGCCGTCTGGCGGCATTCATCGACGTGCTGCGAACCCGTTGCGGCGCAAAGCTGCTGCGGCTGAAAGGGCTGGTAGGGTCGAACGACGATCAGTCGCGACCCGTCGTCATCCATGCTGTGCAGCACATGGTTCATCCGTTTGTTCGCTTGCCGGCTTGGCCGGAGGGTGATGTCGGGACACGAATCGTCATCATCACGCAGG
>JBBPYT010000162.1:0-7342 GCA_038199665.1 Hyphomicrobiales bacterium | reverse complement strand
CTGAAGGTCATGTCCAAGATGGGCATCTCGACCTACCAATCCTATTGCGGCGCGCAAATCTTCGACGCGGTCGGTCTTGCAACCTCGTTCATCGAAAGCTTCTTCACCGGCACCCACAGCGTCATCGAGGGCGTCGGTCTGGCGGAAATCGCCGAGGAGACGGCGCGCCGTCACGCCGAGGCGTTCGGCGACTCGCCGGTGTTTCGCAACGCGCTCGACGTCGGCGGCGATTACGCCTACCGGGTGCGGGGCGAAACGCATTCCTGGTCGCCGCAATCGGTGTCGCTGCTCCAGCACGCGGTGCGGGGCAACAGCCGCGACCAGTACCGAGCCTATGCCAAGCTGCTCAACGAGCAGGACGAGAAGCTGCTGACCATCCGGGGCCTGTTCCGCATCAAGGATGCGGCGTCCGAAGGCCGGGCACCGGTGCCGCTCGAGGCGGTGGAATCGGCCGCTTCCCTGGTCAAGCGCTTCTCCACCGGCGCCATGTCGTACGGCTCGATTTCGCGCGAAGCCCACACGACGCTCGCCATCGCGATGAACCGCATCGGCGGCAAATCGAACACGGGCGAGGGCGGCGAGGAATCGGATCGGTTCAAGCCGCTGCCCAACGGCGATTCCATGCGCTCGGCCATCAAGCAGGTCGCGTCGGGCCGCTTTGGCGTGACCACGGAATACCTGGTCAATTCCGACATGATGCAGATCAAGATGGCGCAGGGGGCCAAGCCAGGCGAAGGCGGGCAGCTGCCGGGGCACAAGGTCGACGCGATCATCGCCAAGGTCCGGCATTCCACACCGGGGGTCGGCCTGATTTCGCCGCCGCCGCACCATGACATTTATTCGATCGAGGATCTGGCCCAGCTGATCTTCGATCTCAAGAACGTCAACCCGGACGGCCTCGTCTCGGTCAAGCTCGTCTCCGAGGTCGGCGTCGGCACGGTGGCGGCCGGCGTCTCCAAGGGCCGCGCCGACCACGTGACCATCGCGGGTTTCGAGGGCGGTACGGGCGCCTCGCCGCTGACCTCCATCAAGCATGCAGGCAGTCCCTGGGAGATCGGGCTCGCCGAAACGCACCAGACGCTGGTTCTCAACCGGTTGCGGTCGCGCATCGCGGTCCAGGTCGACGGCGGTCTGCGCACCGGCCGCGACGTGGTGATCGGCGCGCTTTTGGGCGCGGACGAGTTCGGCTTCGCCACCGCGCCGCTGGTTGCCGTCGGCTGCATCATGATGCGCAAGTGCCATCTCAACACCTGCCCGGTCGGCGTCGCGACGCAGGACCCGGTGCTGCGCAAGCGCTTCGTCGGCCTGCCCGAGCACGTCATCAACTTCTTCTTCTTCGTGGCCGAGGAGGTGCGTGAGCTGATGGCCGAACTCGGCTACCGCCGTTTCGACGAGATGATCGGCCAGATGCAGATGCTCGACCAGGAGAGGGTCGTCGAACACTGGAAAGCCAAGGGACTCGACTTCTCGAAGCTGTTTCACAAGCCCGCGGCGCCGGCGGGCGTCGGCATCTTCAAGTCTGAACCGCAGGACCACGGCCTCGACAAAGTGCTCGACCGCCAGCTCCTCGATCGATGCTCGGGCGCGCTCGAGAGCGGAATGCGCGTGTCCTTCGCCTCGCCGATCAAGAACACGGACCGGACCACCGGCGCCATGCTGTCGGGGGAGGTAGCCAGACGCTACGGCCACAAGGGGCTGCCGGACGGCACCATCCACCTCAAATTCGAGGGCACGGCGGGGCAGAGCTTCGGCGCCTGGGCCGCGCAGGGCGTGACGCTCGAGCTCGAAGGCGAAGCCAACGACTATGTCGGCAAGGGTCTGTCGGGGGGAAGGCTGATCGTCTACCCGCCGAAGGCGGCTACGAAGATCGTGCCCGAGCACTCGATCATCGTCGGCAACACCGTGCTTTACGGCGCCATTGCGGGCGAGTGCTATTTCCGCGGCGTCGCCGGCGAGCGTTTCGCGGTGCGCAACTCGGGGGCCATCGCAGTGGTCGAGGGCACCGGCGACCATGGCTGTGAATACATGACCGGCGGCATCGTCGTGGTGATCGGCTCCACGGGGCGAAACTTCGCGGCCGGCATGTCGGGCGGCATCGCCTATGTTCTCGACGAGGAGGGCGACTTCCGGCGACGCTGCAACATGGCTATGGTGGAACTCGAAATGGTCGAGGCGGAAGACGAGCGCAACCGCCGCCTGTTCCACCAGGTCGACAATTGGACCGGGCCGCCGCCGGTCGATGTCATGAGCGACATGACGCGGTTCGATGCGGAACGGCTTCACCAGCTGATCAGCAACCATGCAGAGCTGACCGGGTCGGCCCGGGCCAGAGCCATCCTGGACGACTGGAAGGGCTTTTTGCCGAAATTCCGCAAGGTGATGCCGGTCGAATATCGCCGCGCCCTCGCCGAGTTGATACAGCAGGACGAGCCGCTGCTCGTGGCCGCGGGGGAATAGCCGGATGGGCAAGATCACCGGTTTCATGGAGCTCGACCGGCACGAGCGACGCTATGCGCCGGCCGCCGACCGGATTCGCGATTACAAGGAGTTCCTGCTCCCGCTGAGCGAGGAGGCGACCCGCGGCCAGGCGTCGCGCTGCATGGATTGCGGCATTCCATTCTGTCACAACGGCTGCCCGGTCAACAATCAGATCCCCGACTGGAACGACCTCGTCTATCGGGGCGATTGGGAGGAGGCATCGCGCAACCTCCATTCGACCAACAATTTCCCGGAATTCACGGGCCGCATCTGCCCGGCGCCGTGCGAGGCCTCGTGCACGCTGAACCTCGACGACAGCCCGGTGACGATCAAGACGATCGAGAACGCCATCGCCGACCGGGCCTGGGCCGAAGGCTGGATCAAGCCTGAACGGCCGACCCGGATGAACGGGCAATCGGTGGCCGTGATCGGTTCCGGGCCGGCCGGCCTCGCCTGCGCCCAGCAATTGGCGCGGGTCGGGCATGCCGTCACGGTCTTCGAGAAGAACGCCAAGCCCGGCGGGCTGCTGCGCTACGGCATCCCCGATTTCAAGCTCGACAAGCTGAACCTCGACCGCCGCGTCGCCCAGATGACGGCCGAGGGGGTGACGTTCCGCTGCGGGGTGAATATTGGAGTCGACATACCGGCGCGCGAAGTGCTCGACGGCTTCGACGCCATGGTGCTGGCAGGTGGGGCCGAGAAGCCGCGCGATCTGCCGATGCCCGGCCGGGAGTTGGGCGGGGTCTATTTCGCCATGGAATTCCTGCCGCAGCAGAACAAGCGGATCGGCCGAGAACCGCTGCGCTCGAACAACCCGATCCTGGCCACCGGCAAGCACGTGCTCGTGATCGGCGGCGGCGACACGGGGTCGGATTGCATCGGAACCTCCATTCGGCAGGGCGCGCTCTCCGTGACGCAGCTCGAGATCATGCCCGAGCCGCCCGAGAAGGAGAACAAGCTCCTGACCTGGCCGGACTGGCCGCTCAAGTTACGCACATCGTCGAGCCAGGAGGAGGGCGCCGAACGCGACTACGGCGTGATGACTAGGCGTTTTTCGGGCGAGGGCGGCACGGTCGAGAACGTCGATTGCGTGCGCGTCGACGGCAAGATGCAACCGATCCCCGGCAGCGAGTTTCAGCTGCGTGCCGATCTGGTGCTGCTCGCCATGGGCTTCCTTTCGCCGGTCCCGGACGGCATGCTGACCGAGCTCGGGGTGGTGCTCGACGGGCGAGGCAATGTGGCGGCCGACCAGAAGGCCTACAAGGCCTCGACCGACAAGGTTTTCGCCTGCGGCGACATGCGCCGGGGGCAGTCGCTGGTGGTCTGGGCCATCCGCGAAGGCCGCCAGGCGGCGCATGCCGTCGACAAGCACCTCATGGGGGAGACCTTGCTGCCGCGGTAATTGGGGTATTCGTTACAGGCCACCCAAGGCGAAGATTCAGTACCCGCCCAGGCGCGCATCCGACAGACTCGGCCAGGCGGCCCCGGACCGGAGCGGCCTCAGCAGATGGCCCGCCAAAGCTTGGTTCGCGCCGACCACGATCCCGACCGCGATGATATGGACGACGAGATCGATGGCGGCTGCATCGTACGGGTGAAAAAAGTTCAGCAGCGTCGCCGCGCCCGCCGCGATCGAAATGCCACTTACGGCGGCGGTCAGGCTCGGCCGCAAGGGGCAGGCCTTCCGGACCATGGCGATCATCAACACGGACAGGGGGATGGACACGGCCACGATGAAGAGGAAGCAGACCCTCGTTTCGCCAGCCGGAATGTCATCCGTGTAGGGGACAATCCAGTTCCGAAGGCAGCCTAAGCCACTCGCTCCGATCCAGAGCAGCAGGCCGGGAACGGGGAGCAGGGCCCAGAGGGGCTTGCGATCCGGGACACTGAGTTCGAATACCGCCATAGCGCCGAGGATCGCCGTCAGGCTGGAGCCCAGAACGGCAAGCCACATGTCCGGCGCCCCCATGAGGCGATGCGCGATCTCCGGCAAATCCGCGAACGCCGCCATGACCGATCCGAGCGCCGCGACGAACGCCAGCCACATCACCGCCCGGACCAACGGCGGTCGAAGACGCCGAACCGGCGCGAGATCGGCGCCGAGATCGTGGATTATGGCGTCGAGACGTTCAGGGTTCGACATGGTTCTACCCCTCCTCGTCGAACCGCGCCCGCAACGCCTTGAGCGCACGGTGGAGATTGACCTTCAATGCACCTTTCGACCTGCCCGTCACGACCGACGCTTCTCCCAAGGACAGTTGGCGAATCGCCAGGGACTCGACCGCTTCCCGCTGCACCGGAGACAAGTCCGCAACGGCTTCCTTCAGCTCCTGGTTCCGCCGCTCTTCCTCCCAAGCTCCTTCCGGGGTCGTATCCTGGTCAGGATAGGCCTCGTAGAACAGCGGGTCGGATGTTTCGCGCCGGTCCTTTCGCCCCTGATGGCGCAACGAATCGATGGCTCGACGCTGCGCGATGGCACTCAACCAAGCCGTGAAACTGCGCGAAGGATCAAAGGTCTGCCGTGCCCGATGTATCGTAAGAAGCACCTCCTGCACCACGTCCTCGACGTTGTCCGGCCGCACGCCGGAACGCCGGACGACCCGCTTCACATGCGGGACGCAGTCCCTCAGCAAAGCCTCGTAGACTGCCCGATCTCCCGTTTGGGCAGCCGCCATCATTGCCGACCAATGCCGATCGACATTCCCAGCATCCTCTGAGGCTCCGCTCTTCATGCCCTTCCGGTCGAGGTCTCTTCGGCATTGACGCGCCACTATACCGGCTGCGTCACTGCTATCAAAGCCATCACTTGTCAGCTTGCGTTAAACGCGCGACGTGCCTTACCGGCGCGCGATCCGCTGAACCAAGTGTGCCGAACGAACCCGTGGCCAGCTGCGGCCGGGGCAAGAAGACCGGGGCGCCTCCGTCATGTCACCCCCTCCGCCGAAGGGTCCGGGGGTGACCTGCTGCTCCGATGATACTTTTTTCGCCGAAGCCACGGGCACGGTTACATGAGCTTTCGTCGGTTCGAGCGGGCTCGTAACTTCGGAGCCCAGACGGACGAATATTGTTGGAGAGCACCGGACCGGCAGCACAGATGCCCTTCCCGGTCTTTGCCAGGCGCTTCCCAGGAGGAAATCCGCATGACGCTTGTCATCCTCGTCTATCTCGGAGGTGTGCTCAGCATCCTCAGCCCTTGCATCCTGCCGGTGATCCCCTTCGTGTTCGCGAGGGGCGACCAACCGTTCAGTCGCTCGGGGCTTCCTCTGCTGGTCGGCATGGCGGCAACCTTCGCCGCTGTCGCGACCCTCGCGGCGGTCGCCGGTGGGTGGGCCGTCGAAGCCAATCAATACGGGCGTTATCTCGCCATAGCGGTTCTGGCCGTTTTCGCACTCACGCTGCTGTCCGATCGGCTCGCCGCGATCCTCATGCGTCCGGTCGCCAGGCTTGGCGACCGACTGTCGCGCTCGGCTGAATTTGGTCCGCGATGCTCCGGCGTAGTCTCATCCCTGCTGCTCGGCGTGGCCACGGGGTTCCTGTGGGCGCCATGCGCCGGCCCGATCCTCGGCCTCGTTCTGACCACCGCCGCCCTCAAAGGGGCGAGCGTCGGGACATCCTTCCTGCTCCTGGCCTATGGGGTCGGCGCGGCGACGTCCCTCACCGTTATCCTGTTGGCTGGCGGCAGCCTGCTCGGGTTCCTCATACAGCATTTTGGCGTCGGGACCTGGATACGTCGCGGACTAGGCGTCGCGGTCCTCGGCGCCGTGGCGGCCGTCGCCTCCGGGTGGGACACGGACTTTCTCGCGACCGTCAATTTCGCCGATATTTCGCCGCTCGAGCAGAAATTGATCGACGGCTTCGGCACGGGGCCGAACCGCAACGCCGAGGACGCGCTTCGGCGCGAGCAGCCGGCCCAAGATCACCGGACCGGCTTGAGCGGGGACCTGTTCGGCGCGGCCCTCGTCCCGGCCGCCTTCGATGCCGGTTGGAGCGAGCCTTGGCAGCCGATCGACGGTCTCAAGCTGGCCGCGGCGGAAGGGGCGCTCCCGGTCGAACGCCGGCTGCCGAGCCTTTCGGGTGCCACCGAGTGGCTGAACTCTGCGCCTCTTTCGGCGGAGGCGCTCCGCGGCAAGGTCGTGCTGGTGGAGTTCTGGACCTACGCCTGCATCAACTGCCTGCACGTTCTGCCGCACATCAAAGCCTGGGCCGAAAAATACCGCGATGCCGGCCTGGTCGTCGTCGGTGTCCACACGCCGGAACTCGCATTCGAAAAGGTCACGTCCAACGTGCGCCAGGCGGTGCGGCGGCTCGGGATCACCTATCCGGTGGCGATCGACACCAATTCAACCATCTGGCGTGCCTTCGACAATGAATTCTGGCCCGCCAATTACTTCGTCGATGCGAACGGCCGCATCCGCTACCATCACTTCGGCGAAGAGGATTACCATCACTCGGAGCAGGTGATCCAGGAACTCCTGACGGAAGCGGGAAGCAGCAACGTGCCCGGCGGCTTCGTGTCGATCGATGCGGAGCACCACGACCTTGCTTCGGCAGCGAAGCAGGACTGAAGGCCGGTCGGGCGGCGACGGAAAACCGTCGCCGCTTCACGCAAGCACACGCGTCCGCACGCGCCACCTCTTGGCACGAAACTGCATCGCGCTCCGAACGGCGCCCTTTCGGTTCTTGCACTTCCGCAGGCTTGACGAATGCACATGGTTCTGTGCCTCGGTCCGTCGACGCTTTGACCCCGCGGGTCCGCGGCGCTCGATGCAAGGCCCAACAACCAATGCCCATCATTCTCGACGCGCCGTTGCGCTGGCCCGATGCGGCGGCCGTGGCCGAAGGTGAGCGGCTTGAACTTTCCCCT
>JBBPYT010000161.1:0-2141 GCA_038199665.1 Hyphomicrobiales bacterium | reverse complement strand
GGCTATATCGCTAGTCGGCCGCTTCAATTCGTTTGAAAGGGCATGTTTTTTGTGATTCGATTCCGTCGCGAGGCAAGCGACGGAGAGGATCATGGCTACCAAGGAGATTTCAGTAAAGAAATATGTCGTGCGGCTGAGCAGTGAGGAACGCGAACGGCTAGAGGCGCTGATCGGGAAGGGAAAGAGCCCGGCGGGCCGGCTGCTGAAGGCGCGGATCTTGCTGAAGGCCGACGTCTCGGAAGCTGGCCCAAGGTGGAGCGACAATCGGATCATCGAAGCTCTGGAGACCAGCGTGTCGATGGTCTACCGGGTGCGCAAGCAACTGGTGGAAGAGGGCTTCGAGGCGGTGTTGAGCCGCAAGCAACGGGCAACGCCGCCGGTTGTCCTGCCGCATGGTCGGCGACAGGCGCCGCTCGAACTCCCGAAACAGATCGCAGAAAACCAGCCGCGCACCGCGCCGTCGCGGTCAGCGCTCTGACCTACAAGAGCATCGCCTCCATCATCGCCAACAAGCTCGAACGCAGTTCTCGCGATACCGAGGACGCAATCATCGAACATCCCAATCTGCGCGGCCCCGGTTACTTCCATTGAAAGGATTATCCAGCATGCTGACCCATCCCACCCTCGACCTGCTGCATAGCCTCGGTCTCCACGGTATGGCCAAAGGCTTCAAGGACCTCGATGCCCAACCCGAAGCGCGCAGCCTCGAACACGCCGAATGGCTGGCTTTGCTCCTGGAACACGAGAAAACGCTGCGCCAGCAAAAGCGGTTCGAAAGCAGAGCTCGAGCCGCCAAGCTGCGTCATGCCGCCTGCGTCGAGGATGTCGATTACCGCGCTATCCGTGGCCTCGACCGCGCGCTCTTTCTAAAACTCGCCGCTGGCAACTGGATCCGGGCACGGCATAATCTCCTTGTCACCGGCCCATGCGGCGTCGGCAAGAGCTGGCTCGCTTGCGCCCTCGGCAACAAGGCTTGTCGGGACGACTTCGCAGTTGCGTACCATCGCGTGCCACGTCTCTTTGCGGCCCTGGCACTCGGCCGCGCCGATGGCCGCTATACCAAGATGCTGCACGCGTCTACCCGGATTACACCGGGTCTATTGACATAGGCATATTTGACGGCATTCGTGACGAGCTCATTGACCAGTAAGCCCAAAGGAATGACCTTGTCGGCGGATATGACGATGGGTCCGAGTGATACAGTAGCGTATGTTCCGGTGCCGAGCTTTGGAGATTTCGCAAAGATGACCGACGAAGTCAGAGAGATCGACAAATCCAACCTTGCTGCCACGCCAAAGATGTAATTCCACCTCCAAGGGCGCTGCATCCCACATCAGAAATGAAATGGTGCAACTGGTCATACTCGCCGGGTGCCAGCCGCGCCGCTATCGGCTAAGACGCTTTTGACGCCAAGGGTGGCCGGCTTCCGATCGGAATACCCGGCCGGCTTCAAATTGGAATGCATGGCCGGCTTCGTCGGTACCCGCAATCGGCTGGTCGGCGGCAAGGATGCGGTGCTGGTCATCGACGCGGCGACGCCGAAGAAGGGCGATCGTTCGGTTGGTGTCGATCCACAATATGCCTCGTCTCTCGGCAAGACGGCCAATTGCCAAACATTGGTGTCGCTGACGCTTGCGAGGGGTGGTGCCGGTCATGATGGCATTACGTCTCTTCAATCCCAAGAGTTGGACGAGTAATTCGGTGCGAGCGTGCGGGCGTTCCAGCTGCGCACCGCGCAGCGCGAACCAAGCCAGCCAGGAGATCGACCGCGTCATCGCCTCCGGTGTGCGCTTTTGTTGTGTGCTGGCGGATGCCGATTATGGCCTCAGCGCGCCGTTCCGTAAGGGGCTCATGACACGCGGCCTGGCCTGGGTGTCGGTATCCCTCGTCCCCAGAAGGTTTATCCGGTGGAGGTTAAATTGATCTGGCCGGTCGCCGGTCGAGGTCGTCCCCGCAAGCGGCTCATTCCCTATGTATTGCGTTCGGCGGATACCGTAGGCTTCTTGTTGCCAGCAAGGTACTGAAATTCGGCAGTGCGCCAACGCGGCGGTATGCCTCAACTTGCCGTATCGATCACCATCTCCACGAGCTTTGCAATTTTGTCGCGGGTGAGGTCGCCAGAGTTCGAGATATAAGGTTCG
>JBBPYT010000160.1:0-14005 GCA_038199665.1 Hyphomicrobiales bacterium | reverse complement strand
GACGTCCCCCCAGGTGCAGCAGGGCCGTCACGGTGTAAAACAATACCACCCCGACGAACAGCGACCGGCCGGCGAGCTGGCCATGCTGCACCATCGTGTCACGCGGAAAGCGCGCGCTTTCAGCGGCCGCCGAGGTCGAAGCCGGGAATGCGGTCGATGCAATCGCTATGGTGGCCGGAACGGCGCGCCGTGCGGCTTCCGCGTGGTCCCGGGCGCAGAAACGGCTCGGGCTCAATGGGCTCAAACGCTGCCCGTACGCAGACTCAGCCCCTCCCGGGCGCTGCCGCCGATTCATGTTCCAGGCCCCCTGCGCTCATGCCGCTTCCCCCTGTCTTAAGAGGTCGCCGGCACCTTCCGGCCACTCCGCCAAGCGGCCCGAATCGCTGCAGCCTAGTCATAGCCGATCATCACAATAAAGCTGCCAGTAATTGAGCTTGAATTGACCTGGTCGTGTCGCCCGGAACGACAGTGTGGCATTCATGTCATCGAATGCGGGGAAACCCGCGCAATCGGGCCTGCAACACGCTGTGCCGGTCCTTCATCCGGGTCGCGGGCGGGGTTCGGGGATCGCCGCGGATATTCGCGGCCCGACACGCCGCGGGTTTGATCGCGAGCCGGGCCTCCGATCAATATCGGTAGTGTTCGGGCTTGAACGGCCCCTTGGTCGACAGGCCGAGATAATCCGCCTGTGCTGAGGTCAGGGCGGTCAGTTTCACGCCGATTTTGTCGAGATGCAGCGCCGCGACCTTCTCGTCGAGAGTCTTGGGGAGGGTGTAGACCTTCTTCTGGTACCGGCCCTGCTTGGTCCAGAGTTCGATTTGGGCGAGCGTCTGATTGGTGAACGAGGCCGACATGACGAACGACGGATGGCCGGTGGCGTTGCCGAGGTTCACGAGGCGCCCTTCCGACAGCAGGATGATGCGCTTGCCATTGGCGAATTCGACTTCGTCGACCTGCGGCTTGACATTGTGCCACTTGAAATTGCGCAGCGACGCGACCTGAATTTCCGAGTCGAAGTGGCCGATATTGCACACGATGGCACGGTCCTTCATGGCGCGCATGTGGTCGAGCGTTATGACATCGACGTTGCCCGTCGCGGTGACGAAAATGTCGGCGCGAGGCGCTGCATCTTCCATCGTGGTCACCTCGTAACCTTCCATTGCGGCCTGCAGCGCGCAGATCGGATCGACCTCCGAGACCATGACGCGGCAGCCGGCGTTGCGCAGACTCGCGGCCGAACCCTTGCCCACGTCACCGAAGCCCGCGATCATGGCGACCTTGCCGGCCATCATGACGTCGGTGCCACGACGGATGCCGTCCACCAGCGACTCACGGCAGCCGTAGAGATTGTCGAACTTCGACTTGGTCACGCTGTCGTTGACGTTGATGGCCGGGAACAGCAGCTTGCCTTCCTTTTCCATCAGGTAGAGGCGGTGGACTCCCGTGGTGGTTTCTTCCGTCACGCCCTTTACGGCGTTGCCGATGCGGCCGTACCAGCCCGGCGAGGACTTCAGCCGCTTCTTGATCGCGGCGAACAGGACCTCCTCCTCCTCGTTCGTCGCCTTCTCGAGGAAGGCGGTGTCGCCGCCCTCGGCGCGTATGCCGAGGTGGATGAGCAGCGTCGCGTCGCCGCCGTCATCGAGAATCATGTTCGGCGTGCCGCCGTCGGCCCACTCGAAGATACGATGCGTGTAGTCCCAGTAATCGTTCAGGCTTTCGCCCTTGATGGCAAAGACCGGCGTGCCCGTGTCGGCGATCGCGGCCGCCGCGTGATCCTGGGTCGAGTAGATGTTGCACGACGCCCAACGCACGTCGGCGCCGAGCGCCTTCAAGGTCTCGATCAGCACTGCGGTCTGGATGGTCATATGCAGAGAACCCGCGATGCGCGCACCGCGCAGCGGCTGTGCGACACCGAATTCGGCCCGAACCGCCATCAGGCCCGGCATCTCGGTTTCCGCGATGGCGATTTCCTTGCGGCCCCAATCGGCAAGGCCGATGTCGGCGATGGCGAAATCTTCAAGCGATGCGGAAGCGGAGTCGTGAGTCATCGGGACAGTCCAGACATTGGGATCGGAAGGCCAGATAACACCGCCAAACCCATAAGGCAATAAAGATATAAAGAACGCTTTATATGCGTAACATGACGCGATCGCGCCGAAAGAAATGCAACCCAGGCGCTGTTTCTGAGGCGAGCGCGCGAATGAACCCGAATCCGTTTGCAACCGCCGCCGAAAGCGGCTTCGATAGAGCGGCATTCAATGCCGCCGCTCGGTGGCGAGGATCTGCGGTCCGCGTTCAGGATGCGGACGTGGCATTTTCGTAGAAGGACAGCCGATGAAAGCGATCGATGTGGTCGGTTTGGGGCTCGCCGCCCTCTTGATGGGCGGAACGGCGGCATCCGCCAAGACGCTCGTCTATTGCGCCGAGGGTTCCCCCGAAAATTTCACGCCGGCGTTGAATACCACCGGCACAAGCTTGGACGCGGCGCGCCCGGTCTTCGACCAGCTCGTCGAATTTGAGCGAGGGTCGACGAAGCTCAAGCCGGGTCTGGCCGAAAGCTGGGACATGAGCCCGGACGGGCAGACCATTACGTTTCATCTGCGTCACGGGGTGAAGTTTCATTCCACCAAGACGTTCAAGCCGACGCGCGATTTCAACGCCGACGACGTGCTCTTTTCGTTCAAGCGTCAGTCGGACGAAAACAATCCGTATCACAAGGTTTCCGGCGGCCAGTTCGATTACTTCAACGACATGGACATGCCCAAGCTCGTCAAGAGCCTCGAGAAGAAGGACGATTACACGGTCGTCATGACGCTGTCGGAGCCGAATGTCGCTATCCTGGCCAACCTCGCCATGGATTTTGCCACCATCCAGTCGGCTGAATTCGCCGATGCGATGATGAAAGCGAAGACGCCTGAACAATTCGATCAGATTCCGGTCGGCACCGGGCCTTTCTCCTTCGTCGCCTATCAGAAGGATGCCGTCATCCGCTTCAAGGCCAACCCGAACTATTGGGATGGCAAGCCGCTCGTCGACGATCTCGTTTTCGCCATCACGCCCGACCCGACGGCGCGCTATTCTAAGCTGAAGACCGGCGAATGCCATGTCGCCCCCTTCCCACGCCCGGCCGACCTCGCCGAGATGCAGAAGGACCCCGACCTGACCGTGCTGTCGCAGCCCGGCCTCAACATCGGCTATCTGGCGTTCAATGCTGGCAAGCCTCCTTTCGACAAGAAAGCGGTGCGGCAGGCCTTGAGCATGGCGATCGACAAGGCCTCCATCATCAAGAACGTCTACCTCGGCGCCGGGCAGGCGGCCAAGAACCTGATCCCACCGACGATGTGGGCCTACGACGACCAGGTCCTCGATTGGCCCTACGATCCCGAAAAAGCCAAGGCCATGCTGAAGGATGCCGGTGTCGCGACGCCGCTCGACATCGACCTCTGGTATATGCCGGTGCAGCGGCCATACAACCCCGATGCCAAGCGCATCGCCGAGATGATGCAGTCCGATCTCGCCAAGGTCGGTGTCAACGCCAAGCTCGTCACCTACGAATGGGGCGAATATCGCAAGCGTTTGCAGAACGGCGAAGCCACCACGTCGCTGTTTGGCTGGACCGGCGACAACGGCGACCCCGACAACTTCTTTTTCTTTCTCGGCTGCCCGGGCGGAAAGCCTGCCGCCAGCAACGTCTCCAAATGGTGTGACAAGGGATTCAATGCCGACCTCGAGAAGGCCAGGCAGGTGTCCGACCAGGCCGAGAGGACAAAGCTCTACGGTGAAATGCAGGTGATCGAGCACGAGGAGGAGCCGGTGCTCAATATTGCCCACTCGGTCGTCTACGAGCCGATCCGCAAGAACGTCGTCGACTTCAAGATGAGCCCGCTCGGCCGCAACCAGTTCGACGGCGTCGACCTCAAGTGAGGCAATCCGGCAGAAGGGATCAGGGTACCGACCCTGATCCCTTCCGACACTGTAAACGTGGCGCCAAGCGGCAGGGCGAGACCCGGCGAATCCCTGCGGACGCCATAAGCAACGACCCATGATCCGCTTCCTCTTCACCCGCGTCGCGCTGACCATCCCGACTTTCGTGGCGCTGACGTTCCTGACCTTCATGGCCATCCGGCTCGTCCCCGGAGACCCCGTGGAAGTGCGGACGGGCGAACACGGAATTACACCGGAACGCCTTGCCATGTTCCGGCACCAGCTCGGCCTCGACCAGCCGGTCTGGAAGCAGTTCCTCGACTATGTCTGGCATCTGCTGCACGGCGATTTCGGCACGTCGCTGTCCACCAGCGGCAACGTTCTGACCGAATTCTTGACCCTGTTTCCGGCCACCGTGGAGCTGTCTTTCGTGGCCATGCTGCTGGCTATCGTATGCGGTCTTCCCATGGGGGTGTTCGCGGCCGTGAAGCGGGGAAGCTGGTACGACCAGCTTCTCATGGGCATTTCGGTGACCGGCTATTCGATGCCGATCTTCTGGTGGGGCCTGCTGCTCATCATGCTGGTCGCGGAACGTTGGCACCTGGCCCCCGTTGCAGGCCGCATCGATCTGATCCGCTACGACTACGACCCCGTCACGGGCTTCATGCTGGTCGACAGTCTCCTGTCGGATCAGAAGGGCGCTTTTCTCGACGCCCTGCACCATCTGATGCTGCCGGCGTTTGTGCTCGGCACCATCCCTCTGGCCGTCATAGCTCGGATGACCCGCTCCTCGATGCTCGAAGTGCTGAGCGAGGATTACGTTCGGACCGCGCGGGCAAAGGGCTTGTCGCCGTTACGGGTAGTGGGCCTTCACGCATTGCGCAACGCCCTCATCCCGGTCGTGACGGTGATCGGCCTGATGACCGGTACGCTTCTGGCCGGAGCCGTATTGACCGAGACGATCTTCTCGTGGCCGGGCGTCGGCCATTGGCTCATCGAATCCATTTCGCGACGCGACTATCCGGCTCTGCAGGGGGGCATCATCCTGATTTCAACCGTCGTCATTCTGGTGAACCTCGCGGTCGATTTCGTCTACGGCATCATCAACCCGAGAATCCGCCATGGTCGCTGACGTCGCTTCCGTCCGCACCGATCTCGTTTCGGCGACCGCGCCTCCCTCGTCGGTCAACGCTTTCTGGCATGCCTTCCGCGAGAACAAGGGAGCGGTGGTCGGCGCCGCGCTCGCCATCGCCATCGCGATCGTGGCGATCCTGGCCGATGTGGTGGCGCCGCATTCTCCGCTGGAACAATTCCGAGATGCCATCAAAGCCCCTCCTGCCTGGATGGAGGGCGGCAGCCGGCAATTTGTGCTCGGTACCGACGGTCTGGGGCGGGATATGCTGTCCCGCCTGATCTATGGGGCTCGGGTGTCACTGTTCATCGGCCTCGCGGTGATGACCATCTCGTTCGGGCTTGGCGTCGTCCTTGGTCTGGCGGCGGCGTTCAATTCCGTGGTGGACGTCCTGGTGACGCGGGTCATGGATCTGATCATGTCGGTGCCGGATCTGGTGCTCGCCATCCTGGCGGTGGCCATCCTAGGCCCGAGCCTCGTGAACACCATCATCGCCGTGACCATCGTGTTCCTGCCGCGCTACGTCCGGCTGGTGCGGGCTTCGGCACTCGGCGAGCTCGACAAGGATTATGTCACGGCCGCAAGGGTCGCCGGGGTCGGCGCTTTGCGCCTCGCGTTCATGACCGTGCTGCCGAACTGTCTCGGTCCGCTGATCGTTCAGGCGACGCTGGGCGTATCCGACGCGATCCTCGAGGCCGCGGCCCTCGGCTTTCTTGGCCTCGGAGCGCAGCCACCAACGCCCGAATGGGGCTCCATGCTGGCCGATTCCCGCGAGTTCATCCGCTCGCAGCCCTGGATCGTGACCTTCCCGGGGCTTGCCATTCTGGTCACTGCGGTGGCCATCAACCTTGCCGGCGACGGCCTGCGCGACGCGCTCGATCCTAAGATGAGACGCAGCTGATGCCGCTGCTCGACATCCGCAATCTCACCGTCTCCTTCACGACGCGGTCGGGCGCGTTCACGGCTGTCGACGGCATCGGACTGAGCGTCGACCAACACGAGGTGGTGGCGATCGTCGGTGAATCCGGTTCGGGCAAATCGGTTGCCATGCTGGCCATCATGGGGCTGCTGCCCTGGACCGCCACAATCAGCGCCGACCGGATGGAGTTCGACGGTCGTGACCTGCGCAGCCTGAGTGCCAAGGCGCGCCGACGAATCGTCGGCCGCGATATGGCGATGATCTTCCAGGAGCCGATGTCCTCGCTCAACCCGTGCTTCACCGTGGGGTTCCAGATCGGCGAAATGCTGAAGACCCATAGCGGGCTCGACCGCGCCGCGCGCCGCAAGCGCGCGATCGAGCTGATGACGCAGGTCGGCATCCCCGAGCCGGAGCGGCGTCTGCGGGCGTTCCCGCACCAGCTCTCCGGCGGCATGAGCCAGCGCGTGATGATCGCCATGGCGATCTCCTGCCGGCCCAAGCTCCTGATCGCGGACGAACCGACAACGGCGCTCGACGTCACCATTCAGGCGCAGATCCTCGACCTCTTGCTCACGCTCCAGCGTGACACCGGGGTCGGGCTCGTGCTGATCACCCACGACATGGGCGTCGTGGCGGAAGTGGCGACCCGAGTGATCGTGCAATATGCGGGACGGGCGGTCGAAACCAACGATACCGCCGCTTTGTTCGCCGATCGCCACCATCCCTATACCGAGGCTTTGCTGGCCGCCTTGCCCGAGCGGGCGAATTCCCGTCGCCTGCCGGCAATCCCGGGCGTTGTCCCCGGCCAGTTCGACCGGCCTCCCGCTTGCGTTTTCGAGCCGCGCTGCGGGTTCAGCTTCGACCTGTGCAGAACCTACAAGCCGACGCCGGCCGGCCCCGAACTGGGGCGCGCACTGTGCCACATCCCGCTCGTGCTGGGCCAGCCGACGCCGCCCCGGATCGACGCGCTCGGGGCTCCCGCATGACATTGGACGAGACAGCGCCCGGTCCCGTGCTGGAAGCACGCGACCTCAGCCGGGAATACCAAGCCCGGCGGGGCTTTTTCGGACGGCCCGCAACCGTCAAGGCGCTGGCCGGCGTATCGCTGGTGCTTCGGGCGGGCGAGACGCTTGCGGTCGTGGGTGAGTCGGGATCCGGCAAATCGACCCTCAGTCGCATTCTCACGATGATCGAATTGCCGAGTGCCGGTACCTTGCTGATCGAGGGTGCCGATGTTTCCAAGGCCGACGCGGCAACGAAGAAAAGGCTGCGTCGAGAGATCCAGATGGTGTTTCAGAATCCGTATGGATCATTGAATCCGCGACAGACGATCGGGGCCGCGCTCGAAGAACCGCTGATCGTCAATACGCCCATGCGCACCCCCGAACGCCGTGCGGCCGTTCGCGCCGCCATGGAACGGGTCGGGCTAAGGCCCGAATTCGCGGCGCGCTACCCGCACATGTTCTCGGGCGGCCAGCGGCAGCGGATCGCCATCGCGCGTGCGCTGATGCTCCAGCCCCGCATCGTGGTGCTCGACGAACCGGTTTCGGCCCTCGACGTGTCGATCCGGGCACAGGTGCTGAACCTGCTCGCCGACCTTCAGGACGAGTTCCACCTCGCCTACATCTTCGTGTCGCACGACCTTTCGGTGGTGCGGCACATCGCCGACCGCATCCTGGTGATCTACCTCGGGCACGCCGTGGAGATCGGATCGCGCGACGCGATCTTCACCTCGCCGCAGCACCCCTATACGCGTGCCTTGCTGTCGGCGACGCCGGTTGCCGACCCGACCGTGCGGAAGCAGCGCGTAGCCCTCAAGGGCGAACCGCCCTCGCCCATCAATCCACCATCGGGCTGTGTCTTCCACCCGCGATGTCCGTTGGCCTTCGACCGCTGCCACGTCGACGAACCGCCGCTCGAGATGAAACACGGGCGCGAGGTCGCCTGCTGGGCGGTACGAGAATGAGCGTGCCACCGGGGCCTACCTTGCAAACTCTCGAACTCGGCCCCGTGCCAACCGTAACCGACGACTTCATCCCGAGACAGCGATGTGCATCGATTCCCCGGCAAAGTTCGATCATTCCCGTGCGGCCGAGTATGAAACCCAGAGCCGCATCGCCCTGGCGGGCTACGATGCGTGCCACGAGCTTGCAACCTGCATGCTCACCGCAGTGCTCGGGAGCGGTGGGGCGGCCCACATTTTGGTGGCGGGCGCCGGCGGCACGGCGCGGGAGATCATCGTGGCCGGGGCGCTGGAGCCTGGCTGGCGCTTCACCGCGGTCGACCCGTCGCAACCGATGCTGGATCTCGCGGTTGCGCGATTGAAGGACGCCGGGCTCATCGAACGCACCGAGGTGCGCCTCGGCCATGTCGAAGACCTGCCGGCGCACGAGCGGTTCGATGCCGCGACCCTGATCGGCGTCATCCACCACTTGCCGGGCGAAGATTCGAAGCGCGCCGTCCTGCAGGCGATCGCTACGCGCCTGAGGCCCGGAGCACCGCTGATCCTGGCGGGCAACCACGGTGCTTACGCCAGCCGGCCGGTTCTACTGGCCGCCTGGGGGGAGCGTTGGCGGATGCATGGCGCAACTCCCGGCGAGGTGGAAGCCAAGCTCGGCAAGATCCTCGAAGGGGCCGATCCGCCGGCTTCGGAAGAGGCCGTGGCCAAGCTGCTCGGGAGCGCAGGGTTCGAGCCCCCGGAGCGCTTCTTCTCCAGCTTGTTTTGGGGCGCCTGGATGGCGCGGCGGGCGGGCCTGCATGGCAGGGACGCCGAACGTCATTCGAACTGACCACGATCTCTTCGGTCGTGCTGGCCCCTCTGGAATGGCGATGATAGCCTTGTTGGTAGGCGATTCGGAATGATCGAAGGCAAGCCAAGCCCGATCGGAACGAGATTCATGCGGGCGCTCGCACTTCAGCTTCCCGAAGACGGCCGGCAGTCCGAAACGGCGCGTGAGGTCGCGCGCGGGACGCGCCGCCTGTTGCGGGCGCAAGGGATCGCGACAGTCACCGAACTCGGATTGAGGGACGGCAGGCGCGCCGACATCGTCGGGGTGGACGGCGACGGCACGATCACCATAGTGGAGATCAAGTCTTCGGTTGCGGATTTCCGGGCGGACCGCAAATGGTCAAACTACCGGGCGCACTGCGACCGGCTCTTCTTTGCCGTCCCGGTCACCATGCCGGCCGCCATGATGCCCGACGAAACCGGCCTGATCGTCGCCGACGCCTATGGAGCCGAGGTGCTGCGTGATGCCGTCGAGCAGCGGCTTGCGGGCGCAACGCGGCGTGCCATGCTGATTCGCTTCGCGCAGGCCGCTGCCGACCGCCTCCACCTGTTGGTCGATTCCGCAGGCCCTTCGTGAAGGTCGGGAGAGCGACCCCGGACATCAACATCGGGGATCCGACCTTCCCGCGTCCCGGAACTCAGTTGCGTCGCGACGTTGCCTTCAATAAGCCAGAGAGTTAAGAGCGATCGTGGGAGATGCGCGACTCGGACCATCCGGATCGGGAAGATCAGGCCCGGGATGGGACAGCGGTCAACGTCGAGCCCGGATCTCGAAGGGCGGAACACGTCGAGGGCATGACGCTCGAGCATTGGATCGAGTCCGAAGGGAGTCGACCAACTCTTCCCGACGAGAATGCCGAAGGGCTTGATGATTTGGGAGAGGAAGTCCGTCGTCAGGCCGAAGACTTGCCTCTTGATACACTTGGGAGAGAGTGATGGCGCAGAACCCGGACGAGGACCGCATTCGTCGCAAGGCTCACGAGTTGTGGGAAGCGGAAGGGCATCCGCACGGGCGTGACCGGAACCACTGGGACCAGGCGAAAGAAATCATTGCCATCGAGGACAGCCAGGCTACGACTCTCCTGCCGCGCAACACCGGCGCACAGGAGCCGATCGAGCCCCGCCAGGCTGTGGAGAACTACGGCGATCTTCCGGGCCTGACGGACCAAGGTGAACATGCGCTGACCGACATCAACCGCGAGCCTGAATCGACCTTGCCGTCGCACTTCACCAATGCGACGGGCAAAACCACCGGCGCTGTGGCTCGTCCGGCCCAAGCAGCGACGCCCGGCAAGCCCGCTGCCGCGGTCACGACGAAGTCCGCGTCCGTCACGGGCAAGCCTGCCCCCAAGGTCGCCAGCAAGCCGGACTCGGCACCGAGGAAAGGCCGCACCCCGCCTGCAAAAGGCCGGTAAGGCGCAACGAGGCGGACGCTACGGGGCGGACCGCAGCGCAGGCGCTCGTCGAACTCCTCCGGTGATCGCGGCGGCGATCACTGCGGCAAACCCGAAAGCCGCGAGCATGACGAAAGCCTCGCTCGGGCCGGCGCTGTCCGCGACGAAACCCGCAACCAGCGTGCTCAACGTTGCGCCTCCGGCAGTTGCCAGGCCGAATGCTCCCAAGCACAGATTGAACCGTTCAGTGCCTCGGGTCAGTTCGGCGGCCACCAGCGGCACCAAGATGCCGAAGACCGCCGCGCTGACCCCATCCAGCACCTGGATTGCCACGATCCCGAGCGGGCTGCTCACGACGCTGAACAGCAGCGCCCGAAGGGGCAGCGCGGAAAACCCCGCCACCAGCACGATCCGACTTCCCTTGAGATCTGCGAGTCGGCCGACCGTCGGCGAGATCAAGGCGACCAGTGCCTGCGGAACCATGATGCAGGCCGCAACGACGAGGTTTGCCCTGTCGCCGGCGATCCGTGTCACCTCGTTTCCGGCAAGCGGCATCATGGCCGCATTGGCGAGGTGAAACAGGGCAACGCAGACCGCGAAGCCGAGCACGCGGGAGTCGGTGAAGAGAGCCAGGAGATCGGACAGAAGTGGCCTCGTCCCCTCGGATTGCGCCCGCGTGTGCAGGTCGTTTGAGTCCGCGTCGACCCTCTCGTTCCACCGGATCAACCGAAGCACGACTAGTGCCGGCATCATCAGTGCCGCGGTTGCCCAGAACACCGCCCGGCTGGAGATGTAGGCGCCACAAAGCCCAAGCAGGCCTGCCGCCATGCCATTGCCGAGCGAAGCGAACCGTGCGTTGCGGCCCAGGCGCTCGCCCAAGGCCGCCCGCCCGACGAGCGCCAGGCTGATCGCCGCGACGGCTGGCCCCAGCATGGCACTCGAGAAGCTGTGCAACACCTCGGCCGTCATCACGGCGGGCTTGGTCGGCGCGAGTGCGAACAGCACGGCGCTCGCCGCGACCGCGAGGCCGGCGGCCGCAGCGGCCAACCGCTTGTCGCGGAGGCGATCGACCAAGGCTCCGCCCGGGAGCTGACTCGCCATGGCCGCGATCGTGCCGAGGCTCAGTGCCTGCCCGATCTCCGCCTCGCTCCAGCCGGAGGTCGTCAGGTAGACGGCGATGAAAGGACCGAACCCGGTCTGGACGTCGGCCACGAAAAAGGTCAGCGCATCGAGGCTGCGCAGGCTCTGCCGCGAGGCCATCACATTCGATCGGTCACGTGATGCACCTTCTGTAAAACTTCTGCGTTTTTGCTGGGACGACGTGCAGGGATTCGGCGATCATGAGCTTCCTCGAAGCGCAAAGTTGCAAACTTCACTACATCGATTGGGGTTCGGGCAAGCCGATCGTATTCCTTCACGGCTGGCCGCTGAGTTCGGCCTCATGGGAATACCAGATGGTGCCGCTGGCGGCCCAGGGGTTTCGCTGCCTCGCCTACGACCGGCGCGGCTTCGGCCATTCCGAGAAGCCCTATTCGGGCTATGACTACGACACCCTGGCGGGCGATCTGAAGGGGTTCCTCGACCGGCTCGATCTTGAAGACGTAACCCTGGTCGGCTTTTCCATGGCGGGCGGCGAAGTGGCGCGCTACATGAAGAGCTTCAACGGTGCCAGGGTCGCTCGCGTCGTGTTGGTCAGTGCGGTCACGCCATTCCTGCTCAAGACCGGCACCAATCCGAACGGCGTCGACAAGAGCGTCTTCGACCAGATGGTGGACGGGGTCGTCGAGGATCGCCCTCATTTTCTGGCGACCTTCGGCAAGAAATTCTTCGGCGCCGGCCTGCTGAATTTCTCCGTCGGCAACGACTTGCTCGATTGGGCCAAAAGTCTGGCGCTCCAGGCATCGCCGAAGGCGACCATCGACTGCATCCGCGCCTTTTCCGAAACCGACTTCCGCCAGGATCTCCCAGCCGTCCGGGTGCCGACTCTGGTAATCCATGGCGACAGCGATCAGACGGTTCCGTTGGAGCTCTCGGGACGGCTCACCGCCAAACTCGTGCCGGGTGCGCAACTGAAGATTTATGAAGGCGCACCGCACGGCCTGTTCTACACCGAGCGCGAGCGGCTCAACACCGATCTTGCGGCCTTCGCCAGGGCCTAGTTCGTTCTGCCGCTGCAGTCGGGGTTAGCCGATCAGGCCCGTGATCCAGGCGTGAATCGGGTGGTCTTTCGCCAGCGCGAGTTTAAACGCCAGGACTATGCTGATCGAGATCAGGAGCGGTTTGACGAGCCGCGCCCCGTGCCGCATCGCCAGGCGGGAGCCGATCCGAGCGCCCACGAACTGAGCGCAACCCATGGCCAGTCCGACGCTCCAGAGCATGTGGCCCGAAAGCGCCAGCGTGGTCAGACCGGCGAGGTTGCTGGCGAAATTCGCGAGCTTGGTTTGTGCGGTTGCTCTCACCACGCCGAAACCGAGCAGCGCGACGAAGCCAGCCATGTAGAAGGAGCCGGCGCCGGGACCGAACACGCCGTCGTAGAAGCCGATCGCCGGAACGACTCCACCGATGAAGGCCGGCACGGGAATGCGTCGGTGCCGGTCGGTATCGCCGATCCGCGGCGAAACGGCAAAATACACTGCGACTCCCAGCAAAATGAAAGGCAGTGCGATCGTGACGTCCCGCTGGGGAACATGGGCGAGCGCGAGCGCACCCAAAGTCGACCCGGCGCCAGCCGCAAGCGCGATCGGGATGGCGAAGGCAAGCCTGATATGCCCGGCCCGGGCGAAGGCGAGCGTTGCGGAGCCCGAACCGAAGCTTCCCTGCAGCTTGTTGGTTGCGATAGCAGTGCGGGGATCCAGTCCGGCCAACGCCAGGGCCGGCAATGTCAATAGACCGCCGCCGCCCGCGATGGCGTCGACGCAGCCGGCGATCAGGGCCACCACGACGAGGGTCGCGAGGGTGAGCGGGTCATGCAAGTCCATCGACCTGCCATAAGGCCGATAGTCCGGCACACCAAGCGCGGATGCGCTCGTTTGTTGGACAGGGGCGACCCGGCACGGTGATCGAGAGCGAGCCCGAATCATGCGCGCCCGTGTGCGATCTTGCCATCTCGCAGCTCCCGATGTCGCCTGGTGATGCATCTTTTCTCGGTCACGGGAGTTGGTCCCCCATGTGGGCGCTACAAGGAGAGTAGAATGAAGTATTTCCGAGCTGCACTGGCAGCATCTGCGCTCACCGCCATGGGAGCTATGACTAGTGGGGCATCTGCTCTACCTCTTGTAACACCTTACTCTGCGCCGCTTGCGAACAATATTGAAAACGTCCGTTTGGTTTGCGACGTGTATGGACGCTGTTTCCGCACCCCGCCAAGGATTATCAGAACCTATCCGGGTCCGCTGATTGGCGTGCGGCCGTTCGGCGGTCCTGAATTCGAAAGGCGCCGCTTCGACGAGCGGACCTTCCGTGACGGGGGCGACAGGGGACGGAAGATGCAGGGAGACCGCGGAGATCGCGGCGAACGCGACTTCGGGCAGAACCAACGACCCGGCGGAAACCGCGGCGAGGGTGGCCAGCAGGATCAAAGGCGAAAGCACGGCGGCCAAGGCGGGCAGAAGTTCGAGAATCAAGACGAGCGAGGCCAGGGCTTCAACCAAAACGAATAGGAACGGAGCCGCTATATCGAATTCAAGCGTGTAGCCGCTAGCACCTGGGGGCGGACGGTGGGGACACTGTCGCCTTCGGGCGCGAGCTTTCGGGTGTCCCAAAGGCCCGTCGATCGGGGGTCGTCTTCCTCAAATAGGTCCTCGATTGTATTTCGAGGTGCGCGGCCGCGTCGGGATCTGCGGGTCCTG
>JBBPYT010000159.1:0-10332 GCA_038199665.1 Hyphomicrobiales bacterium | reverse complement strand
GGTGGCGCCCGGCCCGCGCATCAGCTCCGACTGCGTGGGGCCGTGCAGGGTCCGATGATACAAATTAAAGAAAACAGTAAGAAAGCTAGAATTCCAAACGTAACACTTGTTGCCTCAATAGTCGGACTAGTCCTGTGGGCGCTCGGCTGGCACCGGGCGCTATGCCTGACATGGGCACTGGGCTACTTGGTCTCATCATCCCGATCACGCTCCTCGCCTGATACGTGAATCCTTCCGACCTATTCCTAGTCGAAGAACTGCTCTCGGGACTGACCCGGGGCTGCGTTGTCTATGGGTCGCGTTGGCTCGGGCTCGGTGAATAACGGGTATTGCGTGGAGCATCATACATGACCACACTTCCAAATGCGGGGGTTGATGCCAACCTCAACGGCGATCTCCCATTCTCCGCATCGAGCGCCTGGAACGAACGCGTCGACACGGCACCGTTGGTGGCTAGCTCCGCGGCGATCATCGCCCAGCTGGCACCCAGCACCGGGGTGCACCCAGATTTCGGGTCCGCCCCGACGAGCGGCATCCCCTATGTGGTTGTACCGGCGAACCAGCCCATGGTGCCGTTCACGCTCACCGAGTACCCGTCGGAGGCCGATCCGGGTCCATATCCGATCCCTGCCGGTGCCCCGATCGAAGCCGGCTCGGATCATCATATGATCGTCGTCCAGCAGGACCCCAACTCTCCAAACGGGATTGGAAAGATCTATGAAGCATTCAATACTTCTGTGGATGCTCGAGGCAACTATAGCGGCTTCGGCGCTGTCTTCGATTCGACCAAGGGTGATCTTCAGCGGCCCATCGGCAACACTTCGGCAGATGCTGCTGGCCTGCCAATTTTCCCCGGATTGCTGAAGTACGACGAGGTGCAGCAAGCGATTGCGGGTGATGGGGTCGTACACCACGCCATCAGGGTCACTTTTGATTCGACGCTGCTGAAGAATGCGTTTGTCAGCCCGGCAGAGCACTCGGCAGGTAACAATCCCAACGGGCTGATCCCCTTCGGGACGAGGCTGCGACTGGATCCCAACTACGTCATCCCGCCGAACACCTCCCCCGAAAACCGGGTGATCATCCAGACCATGAAAACCTATGGGCTGATTGTGGCTGATATCGGAGCCAACTGGTTCATCACCGGATCGCCGGACGCTAGGTGGAACGACAGCACTCTGCACGACTTGCTGCAAACCACTGGGAAGAATTTTCAGGTTGTCGATGCCTCACATTTAACGCCCGGACCAAATCCCGGACCGGGGCCGACACCTAACCCCAGCCATGCACCTGTCCTTCATAGTGTCGACACCACGGCGCCAAACGGGAAAGTATCGGGAGTGGAGCAGGTCACCGACAATCCGGACGGCACGCATACCATTCAGGGGAATACCGGACAGCGGGCGGTCAGCGCCCATATCGACACTTTCCAGAACGACGGCCACAACATGGGGTTCGTGTTCAAGGAAGGTGCTGGGCAAGAGCTCGTTACCGACTTCAAGGTATCTGGTCGGCAGCACGACTACATCATCCTGCCGTTCAGCCAGAGTGCTAATCTGGCAGCGATCATCCAGGGGGCTACGGATAGTTACGATGCCACGACTATTCATTACGGCACCGATTCGGTGACCTTGCAGGGCGTGACCAGGGCCGATATTCAGGCTCATCGTCACGATTTCAGGTTCCACGGGTAGGCAAGCTCACGTGTGTTGCGAATTCGACAAGTCGCACGCTACAAGGGATTGCGCGGCGGCGTGGATGGACACGCCCTGTTGTTCCTGCCCCGAACACCGAGCGGCCGTGACGTGAACAGCCCGAAAGGGATGGTTAATCGGGAGCCGTGCAACATTTCGCCGAAGGGCAGAGGGTTTCGTTCGGCGGCCGGGGAGCGAACCGGCGCCCAATCACGCCCATCGTTATGCTTTTAGGTTGTGGAAGGATGCCCTTCGACGGGCCAGTGGCGCCGGGGCAGTCAAGGAGCGGGGAAGGCCCGCGGATTCAGGATGAAAAGACCTTCCCCGCCTGTTCCGACGCAAAAAACTCGCAGCATCGGAACAGTCGAACCGTGGCGTCTTAATCCTAATGGATAGTTAAGCCCCGCGCGACAATCCCTCCGGATTGAAGCCGCCCCGACCGCGTTCGCGTTGAATTAGCCGGCTCTTTCGCTAGGCGAGCGTGGGCATTGAAAAGCGTGATCTTCGCGTTGTAGGTCATGCGGACCTCTTGCCCACACGAGACGCACTGGTATCTTCCAAGCGAGTAATACCAGCTGCCCTTCTTTTTGAGTTTATGGCGACAGTAGGGACAGGGGCGGGTGAGGAGTACCTCAAACAGCGCACGAGAAAGCGGCATGGGGCGGCTCGAGTCCGGGGTGTTGCGAGCTCGCCGCTGTCGACGAGAAGGCAGATATTAACCATTTGAGCGATTGTAGCGACGCCTACAATCGGCTGAGGGGCTGATCCCCCAACGGTCGTAACTTCAGCGGTGCGACTGCATCCGCTACCGTGGATCCAAGCCACCAATCGCTATGGTTCAAATCTCGATCGACAGGCGCGCTAACCCTGTCCCACGGCCCCCGGCACTCCAGCGGGGCGGTGGTCGTTTTGAGGGGAAGCGGCGGGGCGTAAGGGTATGGCCGGGGTTTAGGGAAGAGCGACTTTCGTTTCTTGCGCATTGCACTCGCGCAGTTTCCTTGCCGGTCCGCGACACCGGACTGCCGTAGGCAGCCTCCGCCGTGGCGCAATTGCCGCCTTTGGCCTCGGCGCGAGATGGAAAACCCGATTTGGATTTTTCAACTGAGCCGCTCCCAGTCGCAAACAGGCGCATGGCCGAAAGTCATTTGACGCAAGTTTCGGTAACGGCATTCTTGCCAGAATCAACCGGCTCCCTGCACCTTCCGTCTGGAGTCTTGACTAGTTCACTAATCCTGCCTGTCGCAGGCCGTCGACAATAAGCTCGAAATCCGCCGCATTCTTGTAGGGCAGAATCTTGCGGCGGTATTCGAGCGAATAGGCGGGGTTGACCCGGAACACCTCGCGCCACTCTGCTTGCGCCGCGTCGATCCGGCCCAAGTGACCATAGCTCGCCGCCAGAAGCACCCGCGAGATATCGGTGTCGGGGTTGCGGCTGAGCCGGCGCTTCAGGACGTTAATGACCGTTTCGAATTTACCCAACTGGAAAAGCGACTGTGCTTGGAAGTGCAGCCACATGTCGGGAAAATAGGGGTCCATCGCCATCGCCCGTTCGAAACACCCGAGCGCCTCCTCAGACCTTCCAGCGTAATGCAAAACGTGGCCCAATAAGGTGTGCCCCTCGGCGAAATTCGGGTTCAGCGCGATTGAACGATTCGCCTCGCCGATCGCCCGATCGTGCCGTCGCATCCACAGATTGATCGCGGCCAAGCCCCAATGCGCGTAGGGGTATTCGTCATCCAACGCAACCGCGCGTAACACTGTCTCATGGGCCAACTCGAGGGAGCGCGCTGGGGACGGACTCCACTGATTGACGTAGTCGAGCAGATGAGCGGCCGCGAGGAATGCATAGGCAGGCGCAAAGCCCGGGTCGAGGTCGGCGGCGCGTTGCAGAAGTTCCTTGGCCAGAATATTCGGCGCTTTCGAATGCCGCCACCACTGTTCGCGTCCGCGCAGAAAACAGTCATACGCCTCAAGATTGTCCGTCTGCTCGGTCGCGAGACGCTTTTGCTCGCCATCCGTCAGGTTGAGCTCGAGAGCCGCGACAATCTGCTGCGTCACGTCGTCTTGCACTGCGAAGATGTCAGTCAAGTCACGGTCAAAACGCTCCGCCCAGAGATGTCCGCCGGTTTGCCCGTCAACCAACTGGGACGTGATCCGCACCCGGTTGCCGGATTTGCGGATGCTGCCCTCCAGGACATATCGAACGCCGAGTTTCCGGCTCACCTCTTGGATGTGAACATTCTTGCCCTTGAAGGTGAAGGAGGAATTGCGGGCAATGACGAACAGCTGCGACAGCTTCGAGAGGGCCGTGATGATGTCCTCGGAGATGCCGTCGGCGAAATATTCCTGCTCGGGATCGCCCGACATGTTGGTGAAGGGCAGCACCGCAATCGATGGTTTGTCCGGCAGGGCCAATGTACCGGGCGCAACTGGCGCGATTGGCTCCGCTTGCGGCGAGGACTTCGCCTTTCCGGGGACGCCGACTTCCAGCGAATAGATCCGGACCGGCTCGGCGATGTTCTTGAGCTGGGTGTGACCGAGATCGGTGACCAAGAGATCGAGCCTGGCTTTCACCTGACGATAGGCGTCTTCAGAAAGACATATGGCGCCTGGCGCGGCAACTCCCTCCAATCGCGAGGCGATATTGATGCCGTCGCCCATCAGATCGCCGTCGCTTTCCTCAACCACATCGCCGAGATGGATGCCGACGCGGAACTCGATGCGGCGCTCCAGCGGCAGGCCGGCGTTGCGTTCGACCATGCCGTTCTGCACTTCGATGGCACAGCGCACGGCGTCGACGACGCTGCGGAATTCAACGAGAGCTCCGTCCCCGGTGCGCTTTACGACGCGCCCGTGATGCACGGCGATGGTGGGATCGATCAGGTCGCTGCGCAGCGCCCGCAGCCGTGCCAGCGTACGATCCTCGTCCGCACTCGCGAGCCGGCTGTACCCGACCACATCGGCGGCCAGGATCGCCGCCAGTTTTCGAGTCTCTCTCATGGCAAGCCCTCTCCCGCCACCCAGAATAGCACGTCGATCGTGATCCCTCCGATTAAGCCCGAGACTGCCTCCACCACGCCGACGGCACAGTCGGTCGGCACCACGCGAGTGGGGCGGAAGCCAGCCTTGCTGAGAAGGGATCCATATTCGGCTTCCGTCCGCTCCTGGCCTCCCGCCTGAACGAGCATCACCATGTCCAGCATTTTGCCCGGATGCGGCGCGTCGCCGGCAGGGAGAACCATTTCGACGATCAGCCGGCGACCGGGCGGCTTGCCGGCCTTGCCGGTGTGCTGGTGGTGTACTCGAAAAAAGGGCCGTCTTGCGGACGACCCCTCGTAACTTGCTGATTTCATTAATAGAGTCTGGAGCGGGCGAAGGGATTCGAACCCTCGACCCCAACCTTGGCAAGGTTGTGCTCTACCCCTGAGCTACACCCGCATCCGAGAGCGCGTCGCCGCGCTGACGACGGCCTTATGACCCAATCCCGTTTCGAAAGCAACAGGATGAAAACGGTGTGTAGAGAGCACTTGATCTGTCCGGTTTAGGTAGCGCATGACGTGTCCGTTGAGGATCGGTCTTTGGAGGGTCAGGGTACGCCGGACGGAGCAGCCGCAGGCCGCAGGATGCTGAAGCTTCGTCATGTTTGCGGGGCGCGAGCATGGCTTATTGAGCCTCAAGGCGGCGGAAACCTTCGGGGATCAGCGAGGCGGTGTCCCCGATGTCGGGCATTGGGACGCTCGGCGCCGTGCGATCACGGCGGCGCTTGATCGCAAGGCCGGGTTTCGGGCGACGCAGGTTGGGGTCGTCAGCACGAGGCAAGCCAGTTCACCTCGATCGCCGAACCGAGCCAGCCGTACCACTCAGCCTCCCGCGCGGGATTTTTTTCGGAGCTGCTTGCGCCCCTCTTCGATCTCGAACTTCGCCCGGAGGGCAGCCGCACGCGCCTCAGTCAACTTCGCCGCACACAAACCGTGCCGTCCCTCCCCCGCATAGTCTCGGCAGATTTCTTCGCGGGCGGACGAAAATCCCGCCTGTTCGCGCGCATAACCAATGATCGCCGATTTGTCCTTGGTGGTGGTCAGGAGGAGCTTGAAATCGGTGCGAACCGCCGCTTCGGCTTGGGCACGGGCGCGTTCGATGCCCTTCGACTTGTCCGGCCCGATCGAGCCGGGCTGAGGACCCCACAGCCCGGCCGGGTTGACGCGGCAGTCGGCCTCCTTGAATTCGCACGAGGATGGCTGGCCCACCGCCAGGGCGGCACCGTCGAGGACGTCGAAGACGATCGGGCAGGCCGGCGATGCAAGCTGGATCCGGGATAAGCCATTGGGCTTGCCGAGATCGGTCGTGGCGATCGGCTTCTCGGGAACCTCCACTTGGCATTCATCCCGGGGATTGGAAAGCCGCTCCCCCGACAAAACCAGGTGCGAGACCGCCATGGCCTTATCGCGTGACTCGAACGTGACCTGGCTTTTGCGCCCATTCAGAAACAGGGTTTGGCCGGACAGCGCCGAGGGCGGAGGCACCTTGGCGGAAGGCGCCCCCGAACCGGCTCGGTCGGATGCGTGTAGCCGGGACTTGAGGCGTGCCGCACGAGGAATGTTCGGGCTGACCGTGACGCCTTCCGGAGTCGGCGCGACGGCTCCGGGGAGCACGATCTGGGCCGTGGCGGGCAGCGCCGTCAAGGACAGCACCGCGACGAGAAGCAGAACCGGGTGGAAATGGCGCATCGATGATCGGCCTGGTCCCAAGAAGCATGATCGCCTGCAAAGCCCCCCAAACACCCGGAAGGTCCGTCCGGCAGGAGAATCGCATGGGCTAGTTTTGCACGACCGTGTAGCATCTCGGTCGCGAAACGAGAGCGGCTTTTTGACGTGACGCTCGGCGCTCCGACATAGCGGGCGTCCGGTGAGGGCGCGATGAATGTCCCAAGACAACGCCGGGCGCGGGACGTTGTCGCAACGATTGGCCCCAAGGAAGAGTTGAGCCCCGTCGTCGCAACGGCTAATACTCGCGGCTCGATTTCGCTGTCTCGATCGCTTTCGGGCAGCTTCTGCCACAAATTCGGCGTATCCGGTCTCGGGATGGCCTTCCTTCGAGCGCCGCCAAGGAGCGGGTTCATCGTGCATTACTCGATCTTTTCCATCCTGTCGCAGGCGTTCAAGGGCCAGACCGGCTGGACGCCCGTCTGGCGCGAGCCCGAGCCGAAGCCGGCTTACGACGCGATCGTCGTCGGCGGCGGTGGGCATGGGCTCGCGACCGCCTATTACCTCGCCAAGAACCACGGCCTGACCAATGTCGCCGTGGTCGAGAAAGGCTGGATCGGATCGGGCAACGTCGGCCGCAACACCACGATCATCCGGTCCAACTATCGGGAGCACGGCAACATCCCGTTCTACGAGAAGTCCCTGCAGCTCTGGGAAGGCCTCGAGCAAGACATCAACTACAACGCCATGGTGAGCCAGCGCGGCGTGCTCAACCTGTTCCATTCCGATGCCCAGCGGGACGCCGCGGCGCGGCGTGGCAACGCCATGCGACTGAACGGCGTCGACGCTGAACTGCTGGACCGCGACGGCGTCCGCGCCATCGTCCCGAATCTCGATTTCGACAATGCCCGGTTCCCGATCAGCGGCGGTCTGCTGCAAAGACGCGGCGGCACGGTCCGGCACGACGCGGTGGCCTGGGGCTACGCCCGAGCCGCCGACCAGCGCGGCGTCGACATTCTGCAGAACTGCGAGGTCACGGGCATCCGGATCGACAACGGCCGGGTCACCGGGGTGGAAACGGCGAGAGGGTTTATCGGCGCCAAGAAGGTCGGGCTCGCCTGTGCCGGGAATTCTTCGCGGGTCGCCGCCATGGCGGGACTGCGTCTGCCCATCGAAAGCCACGTCCTGCAGGCTTTCGTCACCGAAGGCATCAAGCCGCTTGTGCCGAACGTGGTCACTTTCGGGGCGGGTCACTTCTACATCAGCCAATCCGACAAGGGCGGCCTCGTCTTCGGCGGTTCCCTCGACGGCTATAATTCCTATGCGCAACGCGGCAATCTGCCGGCGGTCGAAGAGGTCATGGAAGAGGCGGTGGCCGTGATGCCTTCGGCCGGGCGACTGCGCGTATTGCGCTCATGGGGCGGCATCATGGACATGTCCATGGACGGGTCGCCCATCATCGACAAGACACCCGTCGCGGGGCTTTATCTGAACTGCGGGTGGTGCTACGGCGGCTTCAAGGCGACCCCGGCGTCCGGCTTCTGCTTCGCCCACACCATGGCCAACGACGAGCCCCACGAGCTGAATGCACCATACCGTCTCGACCGGTTCGCCACCGGCAATCTGCTCGACGAAGCCGGCACTGGCGCTCAGCCGAACCTCCATTGAAGGGCGGACTCCCGACACATGCGAATTCTCTGTCCCTACTGCGGCCAACGCAGCAATGCGGAGTTCAGCTACCTCGGCGACGCTGCTCCCGTCCGACCGCGCGACGTGCGGCGTGCGACGGGTGAAAGCGCAACCGGCAACGCGGCCCTGCGCGAGTTCAGCGACTATGTTTACTTGCGCACCAATCCTCCCGGTTTGTTGCGCGAGTGGTGGCAGCACACCGGCGGATGCCGAGCCTGGCTCGTGGTGGAGCGCAACGTGACGACGCATCAGATCGGCGCCGTCGTCGGGGCTCGGGACGGCGCCGGCGGAACGAGGGAGATGTCGCGATGAGCGAAGCGGTTCGTCACGCCGGCAGTTCGGAGCGGGCCGAGCGGGTGACGCCCAACTCCCCGGTGGCGGCAGCCTCGCGCGTGCAGCCGTTCCGCCTTATCGCGGGCGGCCAGATCGAGAGGCGCCCTCTGGCCTTTGTCTTCGACGCTCGACAATACCAGGGGTTCGCGGGCGACACGCTCGCCTCGGCCCTGCTGGCCAACGGCGTCAGGCTGGTTGGCCGATCGTTCAAATATCATCGGCCCCGCGGCATCCTGTCGGCCGGATCTGAAGAGCCGAACGCGCTCGTCGAATTGCGGGAAGGGGCGCGGCGCGAGCCGAATACCCGCGCCACCACGGCCGAACTCTACGACGGCCTCGCGGCCCGAAGCCAGAACCGCTGGCCCTCGTTGCGCTTCGATCTCATGGCGATCAACTCGCTCGCGTCTCCGATTCTGGGCGCCGGCTTCTACTACAAGACCTTCATGTGGCCTGCGGCCTTCTGGGAGAAGGTCTACGAGCCGGCGATCCGTCGTTCCGCCGGCCTCGGCCGCGCCGCACCAGCCCCTGATCCGGACTCCTACGAGAAGACCGCCGCCTTCTGCGACGTGCTGGTCATCGGCGCCGGCCCGGCCGGCTTGGCCGCAGCGCTCGCGGCTGGGCGTTCGGGCGCCCGCGTCACCTTGGTTCAGGAGGACTTCGCGCTCGGCGGACGCCTGCTCAGCGAACAACGCGAGATCGGCGGGCAAACAGGACCGGCCTTCGTGGCTTCTGTCGAGGCCGAGCTCGCAAGTCTGCCCGAAGTGCGCATCCTGCGCCGCACCACGGTGTTCGGGGTCTATGACGGCGGCACCTATGCGGCGGTCGAGCGGGTCAACGACCATGTCGCGGTGCCACCGCCGCACCAGCCGCGGCAGCGCTTGTGGCGCATCGTGGCCAAGCGCGTCATCCTGGCCGCCGGCGCCATCGAGCGGCCGATCGTCTTCGCCGACAACGATCGGCCCGGCGTCATGCTGGCTGGTGCCGTGCGCAGCTATCTCAATCGTTTCGCAGTCAAGGCGGGAAGCCGGGCCGTCCTGTTCGGCAACAACGACGACGCACTGCGAACCGCACGCGACCTTGCCGAGGCGGGCGTTGCGGTGGCGGCAATCGTCGACCCCCGTCCGGAAGCGCTTGGGGCTCTCGACGTCTTCAGCCGCGAGACGGGCGCGCGCCTCGTCGAGGGCGTGGTTTCACGCGCTCTGGGGAGCCCCGAATTGACCGGGGTGGATGTCCGTACCGCGCGCGGAGAGGTTTTTGCGGTCCCGTGCGACCTGCTCGCCGTGTCGGGGGGCTGGCAACCCACGGTCCATCTGACGTCGCATCTCGGGGGCCGACCCGAATGGGCTGCGTCCCTGGCGGCTTTCGTTCCCGGATCGCTGCCACCCGGCATGACGGTGGTCGGCGCCGCGAAAGGCGATTTCGCGCTCGCGGCCTGTCTGGCGGACGGCATCAGGGCGGGATGCGAAGCCGCCGCTGCCTGCGGGTTCCATCCGCGATCCGTGACCATCCCGTCGGCGGATGCCGAGAGCACTGCCGTCACGCCGCTCTGGCAGGTCAAGAACGCCAAGGGCAAGGCCTTCATCGATTTCCAGAACGACGTTACGGTCTCGGATGTCGAGATCGCCAAACGCGAGGGCTTCACGGCGGTCGAGCATCTCAAGCGCTACACCACGCTCGGCATGGCGACCGACCAGGGCAAGACCGCGAACGTCAACGGGCTCGCCTTGATGGCCGAACTGACCGGCCGCACGGTGCCGGCCACCGGCACCACACGATTCCGCCCACCCTATACGCCGGTCGCCATCGGGGCGCTGGCCGGCCACCATCGCGGCCGCCACTTGAGGCCCACCCGGCTGACCACTGCGCATGCCTGGGCAGCCGAGCAGGGCGCCGTGTTCATCGAAGCGGGCCTG
>JBBPYT010000158.1:0-6530 GCA_038199665.1 Hyphomicrobiales bacterium | reverse complement strand
GACACCCGGTGGTCGCGCTCTCTTGTTCCGTTTTCACAGGCCGTGGTCCGGGCGGCCAGCCGATCGACGGCAGGGCGCCCCGTCTGCGCGGTGGCAACGCTGATCTGGCTCATCATCGCACTCCGCTTCGTAATCTGACACGGACGTGGCACGCGCGAAGCAATCGCCCTGAACGTTTGGCCTGTGGGGGCGGCCCGGCAGCAATCTTCTCGGCCCGATCTGCGGGAGCCGGTTGCCTGGACATCTCGGAACAGCCGGACATGCCATTGCGTTGCGACAAAAGAACGGGTGCGGCCGGCCTTCGGACCCGCAACTGCTCTCAAGGCGCGCCTAAACTCGGGTTCCGCCTAGTTTTCCCCTGGGGACTGCCGATGGAGCGCGCGAATCCGTGATTGCATCTGGCGTCCTCGCCGAATCTGAAGTTTGCTGAAGAGCCGAGACTCGGGAAAGGAAAGCCTTCGTGTGCCGGCAGGTTACCTCGTCTGCGACATGCCTTTCGCTTTCGTCCGCTTGGTGCCGTGCAATGCGAGGGCTTCCAAAATGGTCGCAAGATGCTGGCAGTCGCGGCAAGGCTGGGATGGTCTCGTTCGAGGTGTCGAGCGGGACGCTACCCGATCAAGAAGCTTGACCTCGCGGTCATGCAGATGGCCTTGGAGGAGGCCGGGGTTGAGTTCACCAACGGCAACGCGCCAGGGGTGAGACTGAAACGACAGGAGAGATAAACGTGGCAACCAAAAAAGCTGAAACCACCAAGGCCGAATCTGCCAAATCCGGCGCCGGAAAAACCAAGGCAGCCGCTCCGGCGAGAAAGCCGAATGCCGCGCTGATGAAGCCCTTGAATCCGTCGAAGGAGCTGGCCGTCATCGTCGGCAGCCACCCGCTCCCGCGGACTGAAGTCGTCAGCAAGGTTTGGGAATACATTCGCAAACACAACCTGCAAAACCCTGCCAACAAACGCGAAATCGTCGCGGACGACAAGCTGAGGGCCGTGTTCGGCCGGGACAGAGCAACGATGTTCGAGATGAACAAGCTTCTGTCGGCCCATCTGAAATAACCGCCTCGGCCGCGGATCGGGTCCGCCTCGATCTTGAGAGCACGGCGTCAAGCGATGGTCCGGGTCCGGGCGCTGCGGCGCCCGGTCGCTTCGTCCGGGGACACGCGGCTGCTGCATGGCAGGGCAAGGACAAGGCCGTGTGACGGCCGCAAATGCCGTGCGGCTCCGCGCGATCGGGACATGGGCGACGCTTTGAACCCCGACACCTGCAGCACACCACCCTTGACCATAGCTGATCGAGATTGTGGGCAAGGTGGCCTGCCGCAGGCTTCCGGCCATCGATTGAGACTCGTCCATGAGCCTCTTCGATGTGCCGACGTCTCAGATCGGTCTGACGGCGGGTGCCAAACGGACGAGGATCTGCCGCTGTACGGCTCCGAGGTGGTCTAACATGGCGCGTTCAGCCAAGTCGGGATCCCGCCTGGCTATCGCGTCCGCGATGGCGGCATGCTCCGCATCGCGCTCGGCAATGCGCTTGGGACAGCGCCTGGTCTCGTCGGCCTCCCCGAGGCGGAGCCGCGCATCCGTCGCGACGTGACGCAGCAGGGCGTAGAATTCGGCGGCCAGACTGTTACGTGAGCCGACCGCTACGGCCTTGTGAAAGGCCAGGTCCACCGGACCCGGCTCTGCGCCGGAGGGCGTCGTCGCCGCACGCCGGATGCGCTTGATCTCGGACGGAGAGGCGCGCAGCGCCGCGAGCCGGGCGAGGGTCGGCTCCAGAACCATCCGAAGCTCGATGATCTCGATAGGATTGGTGCCGCTGGCGAGATTGTCGCCCAGGCGAACCTCCGGCGCAGCTCGTCGACCGGCGCGGGCCGGCTCAAGTTCCCCGCTGGCCCGCAGACTTTCGAGCGCACGCCGCAACCGGTGTCGCTTGACCTGCAATTGTTCCGCGACGGCCCTTTCGGACGGTATCGAGCCGTTTTCGGCCATGATCTCGCGGATGGCGTCGATCAGCGGCGCAAGGCTTTTCGTGTCCGGAGCACTCGGAATCATCACCATCAGGCGGGCTTCCCCTTGCCATGGGAACAGGGACTTTGCGGCATTCTCGTCGCCTTTCCAGGCCGGCTGACCTCGCTTCAGCCGTCACATCGATCAATTTCCGAGCAAAAGCGAGCTGAAAGTAGCAGTTCCGACCGTTGTTGACAATATTGGTTGGGCCGTGGTCGACTGACGAGCGATGTAGGAAGAAATGAGGGTTCGATGGCGGGCAAGGCCCATGATTACGTGATCGTAGGAGCCGGTTCCGCCGGTTGTGCGCTCGCCGGACGTTTGACCGAGGACGGTGGGACCAGGGTTCTGCTCCTCGAAGCGGGCTTGTGGGACCGCGATCCCTGGATCCATATTCCGCTCGGCTGGGGCAAGATCCTGCAAAAGCGCCTTTACGACTGGATGTACTTCAGCGATCCCGAGCCCTACGCCAATGGGCGCCGGGTCGAATGCGCGCGCGGCAAGGTGGTTGGCGGCTCCTCGTCCACCAATGCGATGGCTTTCGTGCGCGGCAATCGGGGCGACTACGACCGCTGGGCTGAAAATGGTTTGCCAAATTGGTCGTACGCCCATGCCCTGCCGTATTTCCTCAAGCTGGAGGATTGGCAGGGTCCGCCGAGCGCGCTTCGCGGCTCCGGCGGGCCGGTGACGACCCAGTTCTGTCGCTACGAAGACTCTCTGCTCGGCGCCTATATCGAAGCGGGCCAGAGGGCGGGGCACGGCTGGACCGACGATTACAACGGCGCTCAGCAGGAAGGATTCGGGCGCCTGCAGATGACCATCCGCAACGGTCGGCGCTGCAGTGCGGCGACGGCCTATCTGCGGCCGGCGTTACGTCGCCCGAACCTGACGGTCGAGGTCGGGGCGCTCGCGAGCAGGATCGTGCTCGAGGGCACGCGGGCGGTCGGTGTCGAATTTGCCCAAAATGGGCAGAGGGTCGTCGCCCGAGCGGAGCGCGAGGTGCTGCTGTGCGGGGGCGTGATCAATTCACCTCAACTGCTGATGTTGTCGGGCATAGGGGCCGCGCGAGAGCTGCGGGCGCAGGGCATCGATGTGAAGGCTGACGTGCCTGGCGTGGGAAAGAACCTGCAGGACCATGTGTCGACCATCCTCATGTACACGCGATCCGAGCCCAGCCCCTTCTACAGGATGATGCGAGCTGATCGCATCGGGCGGGAACTTCCGAAGGCCTACTTGCTCGGCAAGGGGTTCGCGGCGGACGTGCCCGGCGGCGTGACCGCGTTCCTCAAATCCCGCGCCGATGCCCCCCTTGCCGATATCCAGATCCTGCTGACGGCCGCGCCGCTAGGGGCGTGGCCCTATTTAGAGCCGTTCAAGGCGCCGTTCCGGGACGGCTTCGCGGCCCGTCTCGTGATGCTGCATCCGGAGAGCCGGGGTGCCGTCGGCCTGAGTTCGACCGACCCCGCGGCGCATCCGCGGATTCTCCAGAACTTCCTGTCGACCGAAAACGACCGGAGGACCATTCGGGCGGGAGTCCATATGGCGCGGCAGATCGCGGCTCAGAGCCCCATGGCGCCCTACATCGCGGCTGAGTTCGCACCTGGGCCCGAGAAGGCGTCGGACGAGGACATCGACGCCTATATCCGCGCCACATCCATCACGGTCCATCATCCGCTTGGAACCTGCAAAATGGGACCGGACACCGACCCGATGGCGGTGGTCGATACCGATCTCAAGGTGCGGGGCACCCAGAACCTCCGCGTCGTGGACGCTTCCGTCATGCCGGATATGGTCACCGGCAACATCAACGCCGCGGTCATGATGATCGCCGAAAAGGCTGCCGACCGGATCAAAGGGCGCCCGGCGCTGCAGCATGCTTCCCGGCAATCGCCCTGAGCCAGGCGAGCATTTTCGGGTTGATGGTCACAACCATTTGTCTTACGGTTGGACCAGAAAAGGTCGAAATCCGCACCCCGAGGGAGCCAATGAGCGCAGTTCCATCAGTCCGGGAAGACCGGAACAATCGTGAGAGCGCTCTGAAGGCGCTCTACGACGACCTCTACGCCAAAAACATGTTTCCGTTCTGGGCTACGTCGACCGACGTCGCCCATGACGAGATCAAGCAGCTGATGGGCAGTTCCAAGGCTGTTCCGCATGTCTGGTCCTACGCAAGCGACATCGAGCCGATCCTCAATCGTGCGGCCGAGCTTGTCACGATGGACGATTCCGAGCGGCGGTCGCTCATCCTGGTCAATCCCGGCCTCTCGCCGAAGCGCGCGACCGTCAGCACAATGTACACGGCCTACCGGCTCAACGACGCCAACGAGATCATGCCGCCGCACCGGCATTCACCCAACGCGATCCGCTTCGGTCTGACCGGCAAGGGCAATTTCACGGGAGTGGAGGGTGAGGACATCACCTTCGGGCCGGGCGACATGGTGCTGACCCCGATCGACACCTGGCACAACCACGGCACGGTGGGCGATGAGCCAGCGGTCAACCTCTCGGTTCTGGATCTGCCGCTCGTCGAAACGCTGAATTCGATCTACTTCGAGCACGACTACAGCGAAATCGTCGACGGCGAAGTAATCAAGAAAAAGCAGCAGAGCGCGCGCTACCCCTCCGATTATTCGCAGCGCATCTATGGGCACGGCGGCTTGATGCCGCGCTTCGTCAAGCACAACCGCGGCTCGGGCGTCACCTCGCCGATGTATGTATATCGCTGGGAGATGATGCAGGATCTGCTGGAGCGCCACAAGGATTGGGACGGCGACCCCTATGAGGCGCTGATGGTCGAATATGTCGACCCGACGAACGGGCGGCCGGTGTTCAAGACCATCACGTTCTTCGTGCAGATGCTGCGCCCGGGCGAGAAGACCTTGCCGCTGCGCCAGACCGCCAGCCTGCTGGTCGCTCCGTTCAAGGGCCGAGGCCACTCGATGGTCGATGGCAAACGGTTCGATTGGAAGCAGTTCGACACGCTCGCCGTGCCGGGCGGCGCCTGGTGCGAACATGCCAACGACTCGGACGCAGACCCGGTCTACCTCTTCGTCGCCAGCGACGAGCCGGCCTTGCGGGCCTTCGACCTTCACAAAAAGTGGGGCCGCGACAAGGCAGGCGACGTGGTGCGTCTTTACTGACCGTCTCGGAGGCGTGGGAGCGAAAGCTTCCGCGCTTCGCGTCATTGATCCCGAAGCTGAGGGCGCTTGGTGCCGAGGTCTTCCAACACGACGCTGTTGTCGCACATCGATTGTCCCGGCGGCGGCCAGGTCTGGGTCGAGGGTACGACGCTTTTCGTCGGCCATATGCGCTCGCCCAGCGGCACGTCGATCTACGACGTGGCCGATCCGAAGCAGCCTCGGCTGCTTGCCCGCATCGACCTGCCCGAAGGCTGGCATTCGCACAAGGTGAGGGTCGCCAACGACATCATGGTGGTCAACCACGAGAAGCTCGGCCAGAACGGCTCGGCCGACTTCGGCGGGGGTTTGGGCATCTACGACGTGTCCCGGCCAGGCGAGCCGAAGCTCATCACCAAGTGGGCGACGTCCGGCGGGCGCGGCGTGCATCGCTACGACTTCGACGGCCGCTACGCCTACATCTCGCCGACCGCGCAGGGTTATGTCGGTAACATCGTCATGATCCTCGATCTCAAGGACCCCTCCCGCCCGATCGAGGTCGGGCGCTGGTGGATCCCCGGGCAATGGGCGGGCGGCGGCGAAGAATGCCCCTGGGTCGACGGCGCCTCGCCCCGCTGCCATCACCCGCTACGCATGGGGGACCGCCTCTACGTCAGCTACTGGCATCACGGCTTCTATATCCTCGACATTTCCGACATGAGCCGCCCCACCGTCGTCTCGCACCTGAATTCGAGCCCGGCCTTTCCGCACCCGACGCACACCTGCCTGCCCATCCCGCGACCGTTGAAGCAACGAAACATCATGGTGGTGGCCGACGAGGACGTCGCGAAGCTTCGCCCGTCGCCTCCCGCCTTCGCTTGGATCTATGACATCACGAACGAAAGGGTGCCGATACCCATCGCCACCTGGCAGGTCGAGGGGCTCGACCCGGAGGGCGCGCCCCAACCCCCCATGATGGGCTGTCACCAGCCGTCCGAGCGATTTTCGGGCTCGGTCATTCCTTTTGCCTGGTTCGCGCAAGGCCTGCGCCTCGTCGACATCGCCGACCCCTTCGCGCCGCGCGAGGTGGGCCATTTCGTGCCGGACGCGCCACCGGGCGCGGCGGTCGCTTCGTCCAACGACGTGACGGTCGACGAACGCGGCACCATCTACCTCGTCGACCGCATCAACGGGGTCGATGTTCTGACAACGAGCGTGCTCTGATGGACTCCGAAAGCAATCCCGCGAGCGCCACGGGGCAGGACCGCAAGGTCGACCGCTACCCGATCGGCGCCAAGAACCCCAATCTGCCGTTCTATCCAGCGGTCCGGGCCGGCGATTTCATCTTCGTGTCCGGGCAGGTCGGCAAGGACACGGACGGCAACATGATTGACGGCACGATCGAGGTG
>JBBPYT010000157.1:0-8406 GCA_038199665.1 Hyphomicrobiales bacterium | reverse complement strand
GAACTCGCCGGCAAAGGCCTCGCGCTTCTCGTCGTGTCGTCGGACCTTCCCGAGGTGCTGACCCTTGCTGATCGCATCGTCGTCATGGCCGACGGGCGAACCGTGGGCGAAATCGACGGGGCCGCGGCGGACGAGGAGAGCGTACTCCGCCTGGCCACACGCTACACCATGGTTTCGGTCGACAGGCCGGCGGCCGCCGACGCCGAGCTGGCCGCGGCGACCTGATGACCGAGATGACCCACATTGATACCACGACGACCGCCCCTGGCCCGGCCGGAAATCCGCGCGCCTCGTTTCTGACGCGCGGCGTGTTGCAGCTCGCGAACTCGCGCGAGTTGATGCTGTTCGTTCTCATCGTGCTGCTCGCCGGCACGATGGCGATCGTCTACCCCAATAATTTCGCCACGAAATACAACATGTCGGCCGTGCTGCTGAACGCGGCCCAGAACGGCATTCTGGTCGCTGGCATGATGCTGCTGATGATCGCCGGCTCCTTCGACCTGTCGATCGGCTCGACGCTGGCCCTGTCGGGCGTCTGGGCTGGTGTCGCGGTCGGCTGGTGGCATCTGCCGCCCGAACTCGGCGTCCTGATCGGCCTCTTGGTCGGGGCGCTGGCCGGCCTCGTCAACGGCCTGATCGTGACGCGCCTCGGCATCAATGCCCTTATCGCGACGCTGGCGACGATGACGATCTATCGTGGCCTGACCTATCTCACCGCCGGCACCGGCGTGACGCCGATCGGCGACGGGTTCAAGGCATACGGACAGAGCGCCCTGCTCGGGGTCCAGACGCCGTTCTGGGTGATGCTGGCGGTCGTGCTCATCGGTGGATGGGCGGTGGCCAAGACCCGCTTCTTCCGGCAATACTACTTCATCGGCGGCAATGCCCGCGCCGCCAAGCTTTCGGGCATTCGCGTCGAGCGGCTGACGTTGATCGGCTTCGTAATTGTCGGCGTGCTGGCAGGCCTCGCGGGCGTGCTCGGCGCGTCACGGCTGAACTCGGCGGTGGTGTCGGCGGGAATCGGAGTCGAGCTCAGCGTCATCACCGCGACCGTGCTCGGAGGCGCCAGCCTCAAGGGGGGCGAGGGGACGATCCTGGGCGGCGTGCTCGGCGTGTTTTTCATCGCACTTGTCCAGAACGCCATGATCATCAACGGCATCGGTATTTTCTGGCAACCCATCATCGTCGGGTTGGTGCTGCTGCTCGCCGTCTCGCTCGACCGCTTCAAACAGGCTCATCGCGGCTGAGCGCGCTCAATCACCAAGAGACGGGCGAAGCCGGTCCAGTCACCAACAGGGAGGAACGATCATGAGGAACACGACCAGATTGGCCGGATGGGCGACTTTGCTCGCCGGAATCGCCTTGGCCCTGCCGGCCGGCGCGCAAGAGTCGAGCTTCGGCCCCTCGGACGCCAAGGAGACCTATTACTGGGTGTCGAACAAGGCGAACCTGCCGCTGTTCGTCCAGTACGATTATGTCGGCATGAAGAAGGTGGCGGAGGAACTCAAGGTCAAGGTTCGCGTCGCCGGCCCGACCGACTTCGATCTCCCGGGCTTCATCGCCGCCGTCGAGCAGGTCTGCGCGCAGAAACCGGCCGGCGTATCCGTCGTGGGCGGGTGGGATCCGTCGCTCACGGAAGCGGTCAACAAGTGCATGGAGATGGGCGTGCCGACCGTGGTGGACGACGGGGATCTGCCGAATTCCAAGCGCATCGCCTATATTGGCACCAACTGGACCAGCATCGGCGAGGCCCAGGCCAAGGCCATGATGGCCAAGCTGCCGAACGGCGGGAAGATTGCCGTCACCTCGATCATCAATGCCGGCAACATGCGTGAGGGGGTGGCCGGCTTCACCGCCTACATGAAGGCCAACGGCGGCGGCAAGTTCACCATCGTGGCGAGCGAGGACGACGGCGGCGATGCCGCCAAGGCGGCGGAGGTCACCTCCTCGCTCCTCGCAGCCCATCCCGATATCGCAGGCATCGCAGGCATGGACTCGGAATCGGGCGCCGGCATCATCCGCGCCCTGCAGGAAGCCGGCAAGAAACCTGGCGAGGTGGTGGTGACCGCGATGGAGCAGACGCCCGATTTCTTCAAGAATGCCAAGCAAGGCTGGGCGGAGGCAATCATCGTGCAGAACCGCGAATTGTTCATCTACTACGCGGTTAAAACCCTCTACGACTACAATCACAATGGTCTCAAGACGTCGGGCCTCGCGGCCGCCGATGGCGGCGTGCCGGTGCCACCGACCATCGACACCGGCGTGCTGGCCGTCACCAAGGCCAATGTTGACAAAGTATTGACGGCGCTGAAGATCAACTGATCGTTGCCGCCGTTCATCCTACACACGAACGTTCCATTCGATCGCCCCGGCCACGCCGGGACGATCGGATCGGACTGGGCCGACGGGCGAACAGGGGCGAACCTTGCAACTCTCAGAGGTGGACCTCAATGAATGGAGGCCAGGATGCGCGGCGCGCTGATCGGCTGAAATCTGCATACACCTGCTCGCCCTGCTGTCGCGGCAGCTGCTCCAGGAAGTTCACGAGCGCGGCCCGGATCTCGCGCTTGTCGCCGTCCCAATTGATTTCTGGGTCGCCAGTCCGTCTCGGCGGCCATGGCCGGCAGGGCGAGGGTCGCGAGGGCAAGTCCAATGGTCGTGCACGCATGTCGGTTTCTCCCTTGGTCGGCGGCCCAGGCCGCCCAGCTAGATAGGCCGTTGTTCGGCGGAGTGGAGCTTCGCTGACCTGACCCTTGTTGCCTTTCGTCGTTGGCAAAAGCTCAGGCTTCGCGTTGCAACCTTTGCACCGCAGCATGTTATTGTCCGGTGCAGGGTTTCCCAAACCTGAGGTCGGTCGATGGACGTTGCACGCCCAAGCCCCAGCTCCAACGTCGAGGCAACTGATCCGCACGAGCGCGATGCGCAAACCTTCCCTCGCCTCGATGAAGAGACTGCGGCCCGGCTCGCCAGTTACGGCTTGGAGGAACGCGTGCCGGAAGGCACATTGCTGTTCGAGCGGGGCCAGAGGGGGATCGATTTCTTTCTCGTTCTCGAGGGCTCGATCGAAGTCTTCGACAATGACATGCATGGTCATCCGGCGATCCTCACCGTCCACCACGAGCGTCAGTTCAGCGGCGAGCTAGATCTCTTCAACAATCGCGAGATCCTGGTCAGCGGGCGGACCGGCACCGACAGCCGCGTCGCTCGCCTGAAGCCGGCCCAGTTTCGCCGGATGATAAGTAGTGAGCCCGATATTGGTGAGATCATCATGCGGGCCTTCATCCTGCGCCGGGTCGGGTTCATCCGAGACGCGCGGGGAGGCGTGGTGCTGATCGGGCCCGGTCACAGCGGCGACACGCTTCGGCTCCAGCGCTTTCTCACCCGCAACGGCTACCCGCACCGGTTGCTCGATACCGATGCCGATCCGGATGCGGAAGGCTTTCTGGATTGTTTCAAGCTGACCGAGACCGATCTGCCGGTCGTGATCAGTCCGGACCACCGGGTTTTCCGTAACCCGACGATCGGGCATCTCGCCGACGATCTCGGGCTCACCGAGCAGATCGATGCCTCCCATGTCTATGACGTTGCTGTAATTGGCGCCGGCCCAGCCGGCCTTGCGGCCGCGGTCTATGCGGCCTCCGAAGGTCTCGACACGATCGTGGTCGAGGGTACCGCGCCCGGCGGGCAGGCAGGCACGAGTTCCAAGATCGAGAACTATCTCGGCTTTCCCACCGGGATTTCCGGCCAAGCGTTGGCTGGTCGGGCGCAGGTGCAAGCCCAAAAGTTCGGGGCACGGCTCGCCATCTCGCGCGATGCAGCGACGATCGACTGCGAACGCCACCCCTTCAGTCTAGCCCTGCAGGACGGCGCGACGCTCTCGACCCGCGCCGTAGTGATCGCAACCGGGGCGCGTTACCGCAAACTTGACGTGCCGGACTACGCCCGGTTCGAAGGCCAGGGAATCCATTACGCCGCGACCGCGATGGAGGCACATCTTTGCACGGGCGAGGAGGTTGTGGTCGTCGGCGGCGGCAATTCGGCCGGACAGGCGGCGATGTTCCTGTCCCGCACCGTGGCTCACGTCCACATCTTGGTTCGAGCAAAGGGGCTCGCCGACACGATGTCGGATTACCTGGTGCGCAGGATCAATGGCTCTTCGAAGATCACGCTGCACGCGGAGACCGAAATTACTGGGCTTGAAGGCGACCGGTATTTGGGCGCCGTGACCTGGACCGATCGCGCAACGGGGGCAACCGAGAGGCATCCTGTCAGCAATCTGTTCGTGATGATCGGCGCGGCGCCGAACACGCAATGGCTCGACGGCTGCCTCGAACTCGACGAAACGGGATTCGTTCGGACCGGGCTGGACGGGAATGGCAAGGCGCTCGTCTCGCCCTTTGAGACCAGCCGTCCGGGAATTTACGCTGTCGGCGATGTCCGGTCGGGATCGGTGAAGCGGGTCGCGTCGGGAGTCGGCGAGGGCTCGGTCGTGGTGCAGGCCATCCATCGGTTTCTCAATCCAGGTGGGATCTAGGAGCGACTGCGAAGCCGCCCCAGGTGCCGCGCGAGCCGACCCTCCGCGATCTTCCTCCCCTCGAAGCGAAGCCCAGCAGCAGCCGAAATAATTGCGAAGGCGTAGGAGGTGCGATCACGAATCTTGAATGACTGACCGCGAGAGCGAGGCAGGAATTCACCCGCCGCCCGTCCACGATGATGGTGCAAGCGCCGCATTGGCCGCGGTCGCAGCCCTTCTTGGTGCCGGCGGGGCCAAGGCGCTCGCGCAAGAGGTCGAGCAGGGTCACGCGCGCATCTTCGAGGATGATCTCCGTATCGCGCCATTCACAACCAATGTGATCGGAATGTTCATTGGACTCGCTTTGTTCGTGCTCACTATAGACGGCGGTTCGCGGTTGCACCGCGCGCCTTATGCCGCATGGCGTCCGTGAAAGTTGGGGAGCGAACACCGCTGTTCGGAGTCTGGCGGATCAAACGGTAAGCGGTCGTGGTCGGCTAGAGCGTCTGGAACATCACCAAGGCGTCGACGTAGCCGCGCGATGGGTGCAGGAAAGCCTCTGGGAGCCGGCCGACAATTGCAAATCCAAGGGACTGCCACAACCGCACGGCGCGCTCGTTCGTGCTGACGACGAAGTTGAACTGCATCGCCCGGAAGCCCTGTGAACGGGCAAGCGCGAGTGAGTGCTCATACATCTGGCGCGCCACGCCCCGGCCGCTTTCCGTTGGGTCGGTCATGTAGCCGCAGTTGCAAACATGCCGCCCGCCACCCGCCTGATTGGCTCGGATGTAATAAGTGCCGACGATGAGGCCGCCCCCTTCCGCGACGAAGGTGTCCCGGTCCGATCCCATCCAATAGGCCAGCGCATCCGCTTGGCTGAGATCGCGGTCGAGCGCATAGGTCTCGCCGGCGCGGACCGTCGGACCAATTATCGTCCAGATCGCGCTTCCATCATTGTTGCAAGCGGGTCGGATCAGCATGCCGCAACTTGCCCCAGGCCGGGAACGCCCGCAATGGCGTGTTATGCGGACATCGGATAACCTCAAATCGCCCGGAGGTGACGCTCATTCAATTCCTACACGAGCTATGCGACTATGCGACTGGATCACCTATGGTATCCGGGGCGGAAACGAATTCGACAAGGTGCTGCGCGAGATGACCATGTGAGGCCGCAGGGCAAATCGTCCTTTAGCTCGCTCGACCGGATCACGACGGACAGCTGAGGCCAGTCGAGGGGATAAAGCCAGCGGTGCTGCTTCGCGCATTAAGCACTGATGGAATCCGCGCAGGGCTCATGCCGGTTAATGTTTCCGAACCGTCCCATTGAAGACAAGCTTTGCAGCGGCGATATCCTCGATTGCGATGCCAACGGATTTGAACACCGTTGTCTCCGAGATCGGGCCTGTCTTCGTTCCGGCAAAGATTTCCCCCACCTCCGCGTAGATCGTCGCATTAGATAGGATCACATCGCCCGACTCCTTCAACACCGCCTCCCGGGAATCAACGACGAGTAGGTTCGTCATGACGGCATCGTCGAGCTCTCGCCACGTTGGCCTGGGCGATCCGACGGCGTTCAAATGTGCTCCGGGTTTTAGCCACGCTCCCTTGAGAACAGGCTCGCGCGCGTTTGTCGCGGTCACCACGACGTCTGCACCGCGTACCGCAGACTGGGCATCTGTCGCCGTCGCTCCGTGCTCCTCCGCGAAGCGTTTGGCATGCTCAGGTGTTCTGCTCCAAACCCTTACATCGTCGAACTCGCGGACAAGGGCGAGCGCCTCAAGATGAGCTTTGGCCTGCACGCCGCTGCCAAGCAGAGCGAGAACATGGCTGTCGGGCGACGCGAGATGGTTCGTCACTGCCGCAGACACCGCTGCCGTGCGCATCTCGGTGATGAGCCGTCCGTCCATCACCGCGAGCGGCTCCCCAGTTTCCGGCCGAAATAGCAGGACCATGGCCATGTGCGTAGGAACGCCTGTGCCTGCATTCCCCGGGTAGAAACTGACGAGTTTCAGGCCCATGGCACCCTCCCCGACTGCCGGCATGATGCCCAGATAGCGCTTACCTTCTTCGATCGTGACCATGTTGCGGACGGGCTGCAGCACGGTGCCTGACGAGAATGCCGCAAGCGCCCTTTCCATGGCGACAATCAGGCTGTCCCAGCGCAGCACCTCGCGGACCTCCGCCTCGCCCAGAAACACAACCATGGCCGCTCTCCCCACCGACTACCTTGCAGCGCCCGCCCAGCTCCGGCTCATCCAGACAGGGACCGCCAATAGATGAGCGCGGCCCCGCGCACCTGCTGGTTCTCGTGCCCCCGGTCGCTGAAGCGCCCGAGCCGTGGAAAGCGACGGCCCGCGCCAAGCTGGACACCTCCAAAAAAACCTCCGGAAGGAAACCATAAGGGAATTTCCAGCGTGAACGTAGGGGAATCAAAGCCGGAACACATCGGAATCAAACGCTGCGGATTCCGCTATCAGCGCGGAACGAGGAGAGGTTCTTGGAGATGCGGTCATTGGGCTTGCTCTGAGCCACACTGCTCGGTCTTGCCAAAGGAGATGACTGCCATGACCCTCTATGCTGCCCTGGATGTCGCACTCGAGAAGACTGCGCTCTGCATTATCGATCGCGACGGCGCCGTCGTTTTGGAAACCAACGTCGCCACCGATCCCGATGCGCTCGCGGAACGTCTTGCGCCTTTCCGCCTGAGACTCGCTCGCCTCGGCCTTGAAGCCGGGCCACTATCGGAGTGGCTCGTCCGCGGCCTGGAGCGAAACGGCTTGGAAGCCGTGCTGATGGAAACACGCCATGTGCGGGCCGCTCTTTCTGCCCGCGTGGCCAAGACCGATCGGAACGACGCCCGCGGTATGGCTGACCTCCTTCGCATGGGGTGGTTCCGGCCGGTGCACGTCAAGAGCACGGATGCCCGCGAGCACCGCGCGCTGTTGACCGCCCGCTCCACCCTGGTCCGCCGGCTCAAGGACATCGAGAACGGCGTGCGAGGCCTCCTGCGCGGCTTCGGCATCCGATTGACCGTTATGCTGCGCGGGCAGTGGGATGCCAGGGTGAGGGAGGCGATCGCCGGCCATCCAGCCCTTCCGGCCATTCTGGACCCGCTCCTCGTCGCCCGTTCCGCATTGCGAGACCAGGTCGCGATCATCGACAAACGTGTTCGTGACGCAGCTCGACGGAGTGAGGTCTGCCGACGGCTCATGACCACGCCTGGCGTGGGACCGATCGTGGCGCTCACCTACCAAGCAGCCGTCGACCAGCCCGATCGGTTCAACTCGTCGAAGGCGGTCGGCGCCTCTTTCGGGCTGACGCCACGGCGATACCAGTCCGGGGAAACGGATCGCGTGGGTGCCATCAGTCGGGCCGGCGATCCGTCCGTGCGCGTCGCCCTCTTTGAAGCCGCGCACGTCATGCTGACGCGATCTGCAAAGTGGTCAAGCCTGAAAGCCTGGGCGGTGAAACTGGCGCAGCGGCGAGGCTTGAAGCGCGCCAAGGTCGCGCTCGCCCGTAAACTCGCCGTGATCCTCCATCGCATGTGGGTCGACGGGACAGACTTCCGCTTCACCGCGGCGCCCGTCGCGCCCGCTGTCGCGGCCTGATCGGGAGAACGAAAACCGATATCACCCGCATACCGATCGTCCCCACAAGGGACGTGTCTCGTGAGGGACGATGGCGCAGAGAGACCGCTGGACACCTGGGAGTGCGATCTCGCAACTCCGCCTTGGAGATCGGTCCTCCTCGCCTCACGCCAATCGCATCATGTGACGGCCATCGCGCCGATCACGAACAGAAGCATGCCCCTTCCGAGAGTTCACAAACGCACTTGACCCAAACGCCCAATGACAGAAGGTGTTCAACTATGAGGGAATCTGGGTGACGACGTT